>NZ_JBGTZB010000020.1:0-41529 GCF_041807825.1 Streptococcus sp. E24BD
CGTAAACTCAGCGATAAACGCTTTTATCGTCCAGTTTTTCGCAGGCACTTGACTAATCAGGAGGTTGTCACTAAACTGCTCGGCTATTCTCAAGAGCTAAAAGAACACTACGAACTTTATCAACTATTCCTGTTTCATTTTCAAGAAAAGCAAGCTGACCAGCTCTTTGGGCTGATTGAGGAGACGATTTCAAGCGTTAATCCTGTCTTTCAGACGGTTTTTAAGACTTTCTTGAAGAATAGAGACAAGATTGTCAATGCTTTGGAATTGCCCTACTCTAACGCCAAGATTGAAGCAACCAACAACATCATCAAGGTTATTAAGCGCAACGCCTTTGGTTTCAGAAACTTTGAAAAGACAAAACTCGCATTTTCATTGCCATAAACATAAAACGAGAGAAGACAAGAACTGTCCTCTCTCGGTGTTAAATTGGTCAACCCACTACAGTTGACAAAGAGCCGGTTTATTGATGTGTTTTAGTCAATTAGTGCTTTAGCGACCGCAATCTCGGCACTAAAATCACGGTTAAGGCAGTAGCGATGGCGACTTCGACCAATGAGTTGGTTGCCAGTACAGCCGCTAAGAAGCTCTGCACATTGCCTCCGAAGCGGTCAGGGAAGAGGAAGAAGATACCACCCAGCACAAAGAGGGTGTTGGTCATGCTGCCAACAGCGCCAGCCATGCCCAAGCCGATAGTGTTGTGAAGGGCTTTGTAAATCAGATAGGGAGTGACACCGATAAGAACCCGTGGAACAATCGCAATCAGAAGAGAGTAAAAGTTTCCATCATCAACAAACGGTGAGAAAATGTAACTGGCGGGCGTAACCAAGATGGTGTTGCGCACCACGCTCATGATGCCCATAAAGGTTCCGAGCCCTGCGCCGACTTTGGGACCATAGTAGATGCTGGCGATAATGACAGGGATATGGGTCAGTGTCGGTTTTAGAGGGAGGGCGGGAATGGCTGCAAAGATGGACTGGCTGACAATTTCGATGACCAGCATGACAGCCATAAAAATAGCAATAGCAGCGATTTGTTTAGTTTCTTGACGTCTGTTCATGTAAAATCTCCTCAATCGTGTGAATAATATCTGATAGGTCAGCTAGGGCACCGCGCCCCACATCACCGCAAGCTAAAAGGGCAGAGCGAGGTGGAATTTCCCTGTATCCTTGTTGGGTCAGGACGGCCATGTTCTGTTGCGTGATGGGGTTGTCGTACATTTTTGTGTTCATGGCTGGCGCAAAGAGCTTTGGTGTTTCGGCTGGCAAGGCAAGCGCAGTGGCTGTCACCATATTGCTCGCCAGACCGTGTGCCAAATGCGCGATGGTATTAGCAGAAGCGGGAGCGAGGATAAATAAGTCAGCTTCCTTGGCTAAGTCGATATGGTTGATTCGGTCTGCTAATTTTTCAGTCATCACATCTACATGCACAGGTTGTTTAGAGAGAACTTGTAAGGTCAAGGGCGTGATAAATTGAGTGGCAGCCTCTGTCATTAAGACGTGGATCTCGTAGCCTAGCTTGGTTAATTGGCTGGTTAAATCCGCTGCCTTATAGGCAGAAATGGAGGCTGATATGGCTAATAAGAGTCGTTTAGGCATGAGTGGTCACCTTTTCTAAAATCAGCTGAGCGATTTGTTCTTTTGTCTCTGCTTCAAACACCTCGTCAGCTGTCAGCAAATAGCCGCGATGCTTGTCTTGGTTAATCTCCATTAAATCATTAGCCAGAATAAAATCAGCACGATTTTTCATCAGACTAGATTTCGCTACCGCGAAAAGCTCGTCACGACTAACATCAACCAAGAGCTTGAACCCCACTAACTTAATGTTCGGATTCCAATCTTTAATGTGACCGATAATCTTAGGCGTTTTTTTCAGAAGAAGAACTTGATAATCACTATGAGATGAGATTTTCGTCTCATTATTTTTTTTGGTCAATAGCTGGCGCAGATCTGACGTTTTTTCGACCTCTTCCAAGTCAGTCATATAGACAGGGGTGTAATCAGAGACGGCCATGCTATGAATGCAGACATCATGTGATTGAACCAGAGGCTTGAGCACGGTGATTAGGCTTGCCACGTCAGAGATGATTGTCACAGATAATTTGGGGTGAGCATCAGGCTTAACGGCTTGTTTGGTTGTCACAAGTGTTACCTCATGACCAGCTGCTAAGCAGGTTTCTGCCATGATTTTTCCAAGCCAACCACTGGCATGATTGGTAATCCCTCTCACCTGATCAATCGGCTCTGTCGTGCCGCCGGATGTGATTAAACATTTCATATCTGTATTATAGCATAAGTCTTTTACTAGGCAAAATGTTTTGTAAAAAGCTTGCAAAAATCGGCTTTATACGATAAAATAAACTGGTTAAGCATAAAATTAACTGGTTTTTAATCGGTGTATCATCAAGGAGGCTATATGGCTAAGCATAAATGGCTAAAACTAACTGGGCTTGTCCTAGCAAGCCATCTTGTTTTATCGGCCTGCCAAACCAAGCAGGAAGCTAAAACAACATCTTCAACAACCTAGACCAGCTCTTCAACAAAACAAAAAGAGAGCAAAAAAGATAAACAAGACAAATCATCCGATAAGAAAAACACCAAAAAAGAAAAAGATATCCCGGGTGTAACAGTGCCGACCAGTGCCGGCTTTATCCTGACAGATCAATCAAAAATTCTTTCGCATACGAGAGACGGTATTGTCGTTGACCATAATGGGCATTCTCATTTTATCTTTTATGCTGATTTGCAAGGCACTAAATTTGCCCACCTGATTCCAGCAGGTACGGTTGTGACAGCAGCCCCAACTCAGCAAAAACCGCTAGGAGATAAGCAGCAGACTACAGCAGATCATCATTATGAGTTTAATCCAGCTGATATCGTCGCAGAAGATGCTCTGGGCTACACTGTTCGCCATGGAGACCATTACCACTATGTTTTGAAATCCAGCTTGTCAAATCAACAGCAGGCTGCAGCGACGACTCATGTTCAGACTACCCCGCTAGCACCGTCTACTGGAGGAAGAGCTGACCAGGCAAATCCATCCCAACAAGGTGGTATTGCAGGGATTGACTTTCCAACCAGTGATGGGTTCTTGTTTGATGGAACTGGCGTTCACGGCTGGACAGAGGCAGGGTTGTTGGTTAATCATGATAGACACCTGCATGTTTTATTGACATCAGATTTGGCTAGATCAAAATGGGCCTACCTTTTGAGGAACTCATCGACAGCCCCATCAATGCCATCTGTATTAGATAAGCCAACTCAACCAAGTTCCCCTATACCATCTGAGCAGCCAACAGTACCGAGTGGGTCTCCTCAAGAACCGAATGAGCATCATCAGGATGAGGTTGCGGTAAAACGTGCCTATTTGGCTCAAGCAACAGGGCTAAGTGAAAATCAGATTGTTCTGCTAAATACGCCAGATGGTCCAGGCTTCATGTATCCTCACGATGACCATATTCACTTCGTTTTACTGCGTGATTTAGACATCACTAAGCCTTATGATGACGGGCACAACGACCATGATCAGCCGGCAGATTCGGAAAAATCGGTTAAACAAGATAAGCCAACTGAGCAAGAAAAACCAGCTGTCGCTCCTAAACCAAGTCGTCCAGAGAAACCGGCTGTTCCACCAAAACCAAGCCGTCCAAAATCATCGCCTGCTCCAACGCCTATTCCTGAAGAGCAAGAAACACCTGTGTCAACAACCGAAGCACCAACTAAAGAAGGTGTGGCTGGTATTGATTATCCAACTAGCGACGGTTTCCTCTTTGATGGCACTGGTATAGAAGGCTGGACTGATGCGGGCTTGATGGTTGACCATAAGGGGCATACTCATATTTTACCAAAAGACGCTATTGCTCGTTCAAAATGGGTACACTTATTGCCTAAGGAAACCCCTAAAGTGCAAGCGGAGTCTCCTGTTTTGTCTGAGAAGCAAGCAAAGCAAAGAGCAGAGTTAGCCCAACAACTGGGTCTACCTGTGGAGAGTATTCGTCCTGTGACCGCTGATGGCAAAGTTGTTGGTTTTGAATACCCTCATGAAGACCATACTCATATTGTCCATGTGACAGAAGAAGCGCCAACTAAAGCCCCTCTGACTGACGAGGAAAAGCGGGAATTAACGGCTTATATCCGTAAGGCTTATGGATTGCTCCAAGGGACGCCTGTTCATTTCCATGATTCCTTTGTTGTCTTTGCCATTCCTCATCCTCATCAAGACTACGATGCGAAGCGTGATTACTATACTGACGTGCTAGACCCACTTTATGATGCAGGTCACGTTCACCCCTACTCTGTACCACTGGATTTGTTAACCATTCCAGCTAAAACGGATAATTTGGAACTTGATTTTGAAAATGAGTTACAAGCTGCGGCTGAACGTTTGGGCGTACCAGTCATCCAAGTGAACATCAAGGATAAAAAATATTTTGTTCTACCAGGGAAAGATCACTACCACTACCTCAATATCTTAACGCCAATGGCTGGTTATGAGGCTTACATGGCCAATAAATTACCTGAAATTAAGGCAAGCTTTTCAGCAGGCGAGTTTTCAGCAGCACCGGTGACGGACGAGATTGCCCGTGTGCTGGAAGATGCCAAGTCCAAGTTTGGTGAAACAAGTGCAGACTATCGACGTATTGCACGAGCCTTGGATGACTCAAGGTTGACCTAGCAGTGCCAACAACATCTACACAAGCTTATATGGCAGCCTTACAGGATTTTGATAGCCGTTATATCAAGGGAGACAAACCAAAAGAAGCAGCACCAGTGGTTGAAGATGAGCTGACCGCACGTTATGAACAGCTGGTTGAGCAGTACAAGACATTAGGTTCAAGAACCTTACGTAGTTTTGGCTTACGTCAAGAGGAAGAAGTTGAAAAACTAAAAGCCCTAGTTGTCGCAAAAGACAAGGCAGGTTTAGAGCGTGTCGCAAATCACTTGTCAGCTATTGCACGCGTTGATAAGGCGCCTAGTGACCAAGGTCCGCGACTAGCTTATATGGACTTTCTCTTGAGACATATGGACGATGAAAAGGTTTCGCCACAATTGCGTCAACGCCTTCAGGAGAAAGTAAAAGAACTCTATGGTGTTCCGCGCGTGTTTGAATCTCATCTGGGAGAAACCTCTGCCTTGAAAGAAGAATTGAAAGCGGCTCTGTCGACAGAGAAAGCCCCAGTTCACACAGCTGATGCGGATGTTCCGAGTGGCTCAGTGTTCAACCGTAAAGACATGGCGTCATATGTCAATAATCTGCGTGATTTTCTCATTCGAACAAAAGTTATGACGGACGAGGAATTGTCAGAAGACTTTACTGAGGCCTTGCCGTTATTCCTTGAACAGCCTGCTAAACATCTTGAAGACGGCACTAACAAACCGGCTGATTCAACGGAAGCCTCACCATCATCGCCAACCCCAGACTTTCCAGCTGAGCCATCTGAGGAGAAACCATCTGACGTCGTTGATAATGATGTCGATGACGAGGAAGACGAAGAGGACATCTTTGATGGTGCTTCTGCTGAGGAGTTAGAAAAACTGTTAGCAGAACTAACTCGCCTGAAAGCAGAACGTGACGCCTTTGAAGAAAGTAATCCATCTAATTCAGATGAAATACCTGCTACAAAAACTACGCCAACCTCCCCATCAACTACTCAGCCTGAAGAACATAAAGCTGAGGAGACATCAACCCCAGACTCTCCAGCTGAGGCGTCTGAGGAAACCACAGCTGACGCCGTTGACAACGATGTCGATGATGAAGACGACAGCGAATGGGACGAGGACGAATTAGATGAATTTCTAGCTGGTTGGGAAGCCCTAAAGAAACAGCGTGAATCGATTCATTTTGAACCTTAGCCTAATAACAAAAAGATAAATGCAAGGTCATCATCGCTTAGAGACAAACATCAGGTTGGTGTTTGTCTTTTTCGCCATTAAAAGCACCTTGTAACGTAAAATTGCTATCATCGGAATAAGAGGTAGTTTTTGTCTATTTCTATCTCTCTGTTCAATCTTTAACGAATTCTTTGAAAATAGCAGACTCTGTTCAATCTTTAACGAATTCTTTGAAAATAGCAGAGCCCAAAAATATGGTATAATGGAAATGATGCAAGGAGGTGGGCAGATGATTGAGACGCAAGAAAAGACTGAGCAAGCTATTTTGGTTGGCGTAGAGTTACAGACCAGTGAGCATTTTGCCATGTCTATGGAAGAGCTGGCCAGCCTAGCCAAAACAGCAGGTGCGGAGGTGGTGGCGAGCTACACCCAGAAACTGGAGCGCTACAACAGCAAGACATTTGTCGGCTCTGGTAAGTTAGAAGAACTAAAAGCAGTCATCGAGTCCGAGGAGATTGACAGTGTTATTGTTAATAACCGCCTAACCCCTCGTCAGAATACGAATCTGGAGATGGAACTGGGGGTTAAGGTCATCGATCGTATGCAGCTGATTTTAGATATTTTTGCCATGCGGGCACGGAGCCACGAGGGCAAGTTGCAGGTGCATCTAGCCCAGCTCAAGTACATGCTGCCACACTTGGTTGGTCAAGGGATCATGCTTAGCCGTCAAGCAGGTGGCATCGGTAGTCGTGGTCCTGGGGAGAGCCAGCTGGAACTCAATCGTCGTTCCATTCGTCATCAGATTTCAGATATTGAGCGTCAGCTCAAGCAAGTTACCAAGAACCGTTCCACGGTACGGGACAAGCGTATCGCTTCTCAGGCTCTCAAAATTGGGCTTATTGGCTATACCAATGCTGGCAAGTCTACCATCATGAACGTTCTAACGGACAAGAGCCAGTATGAAGCCGATGAGCTTTTTGCAACGCTGGATGCGACGACCAAGAAAATTTACCTCCAAGACCGCTTTGAGGCGACCTTGACCGATACGGTTGGTTTTATCCAAGATCTGCCGACGGAGTTGGTTGCGGCGTTCAAGTCGACTTTGGAGGAGAGCCGACAGGTGGACTTGCTATTGCATGTCATTGATGCCAGCGACCCCAATCACGCCGAGCAGGAGCAGGTGGTTTTGGACATCTTGGCTGATCTGGATATGGCAGATATCCCTCGGCTAGCAGTTTATAACAAGATTGACAAGGTCACTGAGTTTACCCCCAGTCTTTTTCCTTACGTGACCGTGTCATCTCAGTCGGAGACCGCAGCCAGTGACCTGCGCCAGCTGATGATCGAGGCGATCACTGACCAGATTTTTGAGCCTTTTGCAGTGCAGGTTAAGCCAGAAGACAGCTACAAACTCTATGAACTGAGTAAGGTTGCCCTACTAGACAGCTACGACTGGGACAGTGACCAGCCCGTGACGGGCTACATCAGTCCTCAAAACAGATGGCGATTGGAGGCTTTTTATGACCAATGAGATTGACCTAGCCTTGACCTACGGTGGCTACACCAGTTTGGACAGGGTCTACCTGACCCGCCAGTTGCAGGGGCTGAGCAGAGTTGAGCAACTCAAAATCATCACCCCACCGCCTAGTGTGGTCAACGCTTATTTTGCCGAGCATTATCAGAAAACCTCGCCCAAAGCTGCCTGCGATTACCTGTTGGAGCTGAGTACGGCGCTCGACCTCTTTGAATCTTACCCCAGCTTTGCGGCAGAGGATAAGCCCTTTGTCCGTCTCAACCTGTCTGGACGTGCCTTTGGTTTTGCCTTTGTTAATGCCCAAGGGTTAGCGACTGTTTTTGCAGAGGACGAGGGGGAGGTGGTAGACCTGACCCTACTAGAGCTGGCAGAGCTCTTTCCCCATTTGGTGGTTTACCGAGAGGGTGATAGGGTCTATCTCGATACCTTGTTATGGGAGGAAGAAGGGGCAGAGCCCTTCACCTGCGACGGCGCATTCCTGACGACGGGTCACCGACTAACAGATGGTACCATCAAGCTGTCCAGTTACAACAGGCAAGAATTGCTGGACGTCGCCAGCCAGTTGTCAGGAAAACAGGTCTTTGGCTATACCCAAAGGCAATCCCTTATCTATGTGTTAGAAAGTTAAGTATGGAAATTCAATTTTTAGGGACGGGTGCCGGTCAGCCGTCCAAGGGACGCAATGTGTCCAGTCTTGTCCTCAAACTTCTTGATGAAATCAATGAGGTCTGGATGTTTGACTGTGGGGAAGGCACCCAGCAGCAGATTTTAGAGACGACCATTCGTCCTCGTAAAATAAAAAAGATCTTTATCACCCATCTGCATGGGGATCACGTCTTGGGCTTGCCAGGTTTCCTATCCAGCCGTGCCTTTCAGGCCAGCGAGGAGCAGACGGATATTGACCTCTATGGGCCTGTGGGGATTAAGCAGCTGGTCCTGACTAGTCTGCGCGTGACAGGTACTCGTCTGCCTTATCGGATTCATTTTCATGAGTTTGACGAGAACACCTTGGGCTTGATTTTGGAGACAGACAAGTTTACTGTCCATGCGGAAGCTCTTGACCATACAGTGTTCTGTGTCGGTTATCGCGTGACCCAGAAGGACTTAGAAGGGACCTTGGATGCGGAAGGTCTCTTGGCGGCTGGTGTGCCCTTTGGACCGCTCTTTGGTCAGGTCAAAAATGGTCAGGATATCCTTCTGTCTGATGGCAGGCAAATCATCGCTAAAAACTATATTTCTGAGCCTAGAAAGGGCAAGGTAGTGACCATCTTAGGGGATACACGCTTGACGGACGCTAGCATTCATCTAGGGTTGGGAGCGGATGTCCTCGTCCATGAGTCCACCTACGGCAAGGGAGACGAGGCTATCGCCAAAAAACATGGACACTCGACCAATATGCAGGCGGCCAGTGTTGCCAAGCAAGCCTTTGCCAAACGGCTCTTGCTCAACCATGTATCCGCTCGCTTTTTGGCTCGCGATGTTCGGCAGTTGGAAAAAGACGCTCAGTCGCTCTTTCCAGATACCCATGTGGTGCGTGATTTAGAGGAGGTAGAGGTTTTATGACAGGACGTGTGATTGTCATGACAGGGGCTAGCGGTGGCTTGGCTCAGGCGTTGGTGGCTCAGCTGCCAGCTGCTGACCAACTGGTTCTCCTGGGACGTAGTCGGGAGCGGCTCATGACCCTCTATGGGGAACGCCCCAAAACCCTCTGTCTGGGACTAGATGTTCGTGACAGCTCGGCTATTGTCCAAACCATCGACAGCATTTATGCTCAGTTTGGGCGCGTGGACATCCTCATCAACAACGCTGGTTTCGGTGAGTTTCAGGCTTTTGACGCTTACGAGGTGGCGCAGATCAAGGAGATGTTTGAGGTCAATACCTTGGCGACTATTCATTTTTCGCGGCTGATTGCTGGGAAAATGGCAGAGCAGTGTTCAGGGCATGTCGTCAATATTGCCAGCATGGCTGGGCTAATTGCGACAGCTAAGACCAGTATTTATTCGGCCACCAAGTTTGCGGTCATCGGCTACTCGAACGCCCTGCGACTAGAAGTGGCAGATAAGGGCGTTTATGTGACCACAGTCAACCCAGGACCGATTGCCACCAAGTTTTTTGAGACCGCAGACCCATCGGGCGACTACCTCAAGAGCGTTGACCGCTTCACGCTGTCTGCGGATGCAGTGGCTAGTCGTATCGTAGCCATACTGGGTAAAAACAAGCGCGAACTCAACCTGCCTTGGCTTTTAGCTCTGGCTCATAAATGGTATACCCTCTTCCCCACCCTGTTTGACTGGTTAACACGAAAAGTGTTTAACTATAAATAAGCCATTTTCACCTATACCAGTGGAACTGATTGGATAAGACATGACAATTCGCGAAAATCATTAAAAACCTGCCTTGGCAGTTTTTTATAATAGTTACTGATGCTGTCGTGTTCGTTTTTATCTGGTAAACAGTAGTTTTTATGTCATTAGCGTGACAATGCATACGAGCCTTTCCCTAGGTCAGGCAGTTTGTTTTTCGCTTGTTTTTTGATAAAATAAAGGAATAACGATCCAGAAAGTGACTGATATGATTTCTTCTAAATACACTTGGCAACTTGATGAACGATTGCCTGATGAGGGCTTTTTGAAGCTGGCAAAAAAAGAAGGTTTGGACAAGCTGGCAGCGACCATCTTGTTTAACCGTGGGGTGCAGACTTGGGAAGAACTAGTGGCTTTTTTGCAGGCAGATTTGAGCCAGTTACATGATTCTTATCTCCTAAACGATATGGATAAGGCGGTCCAGCGTATCCGCTCTGCCATTGAACAAAATGAAAGAATCCTCGTTTACGGGGACTACGATGCGGACGGGATGACGGCGGCGTCTATCGTCAAGGAGACCCTGGAGATGTTGGGGGCCGAGGTGGTGACCTACCTGCCCAACCGCTTCACGGACGGCTACGGGCCCAACCTGTCGGTCTACAAGTACTTTATCGAGCAGCAGGGCGTGTCTCTGATTGTGACGGTGGACAATGGGGTGGCGGGCCATGAGGCCATTGCCTATGCGCAAGGGGATGGTGTTGATGTGGTGGTGACGGATCACCACAGTTTACCAGCAGAGCTGCCAGAGGCTTACGCCCTTGTCCATCCTGAGCACCCTGGCGCTGATTATCCCTTTAAGTATTTAGCAGGTTGTGGGGTGGCCTTTAAATTAGCGACAGCCCTGCTTGAGACGGTTCCTGTAGAGATGCTCGATTTGGTAGCTATTGGAACCATTGCTGATATGGTTAGCTTGACGGATGAAAACCGCATCATGGTCAGGGCTGGTTTGCAGGTGCTCAAGGAAACTGAGCGACTGGGCTTACAGGAGTTGCTCAGGTTGGCTGATGTTGATTGGGCAAGTCTGACTGAGGAGACCGTTGGTTTTACCATTGCTCCCCAGCTCAACGCCTTGGGGCGGCTGGACGACCCCAACCCTGCCATTGAACTCTTGACAGGCTTTGATGATGAGGAAGTCCAGCAGCTTGCCCTTATGGTTAAGGCCAAAAATGAGGAACGAAAAAACCTAGTCGCTCGGATTTATGATGAGGCTAGACAGATGGTTGATCCAACGAGCCCTGTTCAGGTGCTGGCCAAAGAGGGCTGGCACCCTGGCGTTTTGGGCATTGTGGCTGGGCGCTTGCTGGAAACGCTGGGGCAGCCTGTCATCGTCCTCGGCATCACGGACGGTCAATCCAAGGGGTCGGCACGCAGTCCAGAAGCCTTTGACCTCTTTACGGCCCTCAGTCCTCATCCAGAGCTTTTTGTGGCTTTTGGGGGCCATAGCGGAGCGGCTGGCATGACCCTCCTAGTGGAGCAGTTACCAGCACTCAAGGCGGTCTTGTCTGAGGCTCTGGCAGAGCAGGTCATTGACCTTAATCAGAAACCACCCCTACCTGTGGCTGGTCAGCTCACCCTGTCTGAGCTATCGCTTGACACCATCAAAAGCCTAAGTAAACTAGCGCCTTTTGGTATGGATAACCGCAAGCCTGTCTTTCTCCTCAAGGATGTTAAGGTGACCCAGGCTAGAACCATGGGACAGGGGGGTGCCCATCTCAAGCTCAAGGTGCAGGAGGGTGAGACGGCCTACGATGTCGTTGCTTTTAACCAAGGGCAGCTGGCTCAGGAGTTTCAACAAGCTAGGGGCTTGGATCTCTTGGTTACCCTATCCGTCAACCGTTGGAACGGAGCCACTACTCTCCAGCTCATGCTGGAAGATGCTCGTGTTGACGGGGTTCAGCTTTTTGACCTGCGGGCTAAAACAGCTCTCCTGCCAACTGGTGTGCCTCTGTTGACGGCTGAGACAAGTAGCCCAGTCGTGGTGGTGGCTGATTTGCCAAACACCTTGGCAGACTTACAAGGGCTCTTTGAAGGGAAAACCTTTGAAGCCATTTATTTCAAAAACACCATCAACACCCCTTATTACCTGTCTGGTTATGGGACACGAGACCAGTATGCCAAGCTCTACAAGACCATCTACCAGTATCCAGAGTTTGATGTCCGCTACAAGCTCAAGGAGCTCAGCCATTTCCTCAAAATTGACCAGATTCTTTTGGTCAAGATGATTCAAATCTTCGAGGAACTTGGCTTTGTCAGCATCTCTGACGGTGTGATGACGGTCAATAAGGAGGCTGACAAACGACCGATTGCCGACAGCCAAATCTATCAGGAGTTGGTGGCAAACGTCAAGTATCAGGAGTTGATGGCACTAGGGACACCTGAGGAGATTTACCAAACCTTGACGAGGAAAGAGGACTAAATGGAAAAGATCGCTGTTTTATCAGACATTCATGGTAATAGCACAGCCTTGGCTGCTGTCCTGGCAGACGCCAAAGCTCAAGGGGCGACGGAGTACTGGCTTTTGGGTGATATCTTTTTGCCAGGACCAGCAGGAGATGAACTGTTAGAGTTCTTACAAGATGTGCCTGTGACGGTGTCCATTCGTGGCAACTGGGACGATGTGGTTCTAGCCTTGAAGGAGAGGAAAGCCACTGGGATTGTTGATGCTAAACAAGCAGAACATCTGGCGCTGTACAGACAAGGCCAGTACCTGCTTGAAACCCTATCGCCAGCAGGGCTCGATTACCTCAGCCAACAAAGGGCAACGGCGCATGTGACCAAGTCAGGTCTAAACATTCAACTCTCGCATAATTTTCCAGATAAGAATCATGGTGGAGGACTGTATTGGCAATCGCCTCAGGAAGAGTTTGATAGGCTTTGTGCAGATCATGCAGTGGCTGTTGCCATCTACGGGCATGTGCATGTCCAGACCATGCGCTATGCGACCAGCGGTCAGCTCATCCTAAATCCAGGCTCCATAGGACAGCCTTTCTGGACTTGGGAAGCCTTGCGACAAGACCAGCGTTCCCAGTATGCACTCCTGACCTTTGATGGACAAGGTTTGGCTGGTGTGGATTTCCGTAAGGTGGCCTATGATGTCAAAAGAGAGTATGCCATCGCCAAGGAGCGAGGTCTGCCCTACTTAGAACTTTACCAAGAACTGCTCGAGACAGGTGTCCTGCACACCCATGACAATGAGCTCCTAGCTCAGTACAACGACCGCTACGGTTATGAAGAGGAGGTTCGTGCTTATTTTAGCCGACAAGATGATTGACGAGGAACGTATTATCCAAGCGACAGCAGAGCATGTGAGAAGACTGATGGAGACAGAAGGTAGCGGCCATGATTGGTGGCACATTGATCGTGTTAGAAGAACGGCAGTGACCATCGCGCATGAAGAAGGCGCTGACCTCTTTATCTGTCAGATGGCAGCGCTCCTTCATGATGTCGCAGATCATAAGTTTAATGCCAGTCTGGCGACTGGCTTGGCAAAAGTTTCGGACTGGCTGGAGCGTCAGCAGGTTGATGAGCGTGACCAGCGGCATCTTTTAGCCATCATTGAGACACCAGTCAGAGACAAGGAAAACAAGTCCCTAGCCTAGAAGGGCGGGTAGTGCAGGATGCAGACCGCCTTGATGCGGGGCTATCGGTATCGCTAGAACGATGGCGTATTCTGGACATACGGGTCGGCTGATTTATCAGCCAGACGGCGATAAGGAGACGGCTATCCAGCATTTTGCTGATAAATTACTACACTTAAAGGCTCTGATGACCACGGCTTACGGTCGGAAAATGGCAGAGCAACGCAACACCTTTATGCTGACCTATCTGGAGCAGTTTCACGCTGAGTGGTCAGGTTTGCGTTAGAAAGGAAGGAGGAAAACACCTATGCGCCTATGGCACCAAGCCATCATTTCAAAACTTCCTCGCCAGCAACTCTTGGGACAGCACCGCGAGTGTGCGGCCTTGCGAGGGCGAGGCTGGGGTAAACCTCATGCCACGGTCAACTATGTTTTTGACCACAATCCCTATAAGCTCTACCAGTACCATGTGCTTATCATGGATGAGATGGTCGCTCGTGGCTACCAGCCTGACAGGGCTTGGTATGACCCTGCCTATCGCGGAAAAACCGCTACGCCCCACGCTCAAGTAGACCCCACCGAGCAGACCAGCCCTATCTATAACGAACACGATGAGGCCTATCTCTTTGACTGTCTGGATAACCTGCGTGAAAAGGGCATTGAATTGGAGTAAGTTAGTTTATTTCCCAAAAAGTGAAAAGAATGTGTTATAATTGTTTGTAAAACCATTTTTTAGAAAGTCAGAAGATGAAATTAGAGAACTATATCGCTAGCATTGAAAACTACCCTAAAGAGGGGATTACTTTCCGAGACATTAGCCCTTTGATGGCTGATGGCAATGCCTACAGTTACGCTATTCGCGAGATTGTTCAGTATGCGGTGAGCAAAAATATTGACATGATTGTTGGCCCTGAAGCGCGTGGCTTTATCGTGGGCTGCCCTGTAGCTTTTGAGTTGGGCATCGGTTTTGCGCCTGTCCGCAAGCCTGGTAAATTACCGCGTGAGGTCATCTCAGCTGATTATGAGAAAGAGTATGGTCTTGACACACTGACCATGCATGCTGATGCCATCAAGCCAGGTCAGCGCGTGTTGATCGTTGATGACCTTTTGGCGACAGGTGGTACGGTGAAAGCGACCATTGAAATGATTGAAAAACTAGGTGGTGTGGTTGCTGGCTGTGCCTTTCTGATTGAGCTAGACGGACTTGGTGGTCGTGAAGCCATCGGCAATTACGACACGAAAATTTTGATGAATTTTCCGGGATAAGCTCGGTTACGGGTATAGCTAAAAACTATAGCCCGTTCTAAAAAATAGATATTTGAAAGATTGAGCTCCCCACCGTATACTAGAAGTAGTATCTTCTAAAGAAAGTGAGGGGCTTATGCCAATTACACTCGATAAAAAGTTACCAGCAGTTGATATTCTTCGGGCGGAGAATATCTTTGTCATGGACGACAACCGTGCTGTTAGTCAGGATATTCGTCCTTTGAAAGTCTTGATTGTAAACCTGATGCCAACCAAAGAGGCTACAGAAACGCAATTATTAAGGCTTCTATCTAACACACCTTTACAGCTAGAGATTGACTTTCTCTATATGGCTAGTCATGAGTCGAAAAACACTGGTTTTGACCACTTGTCAACCTTTTATAAAACCTTTACAGATATTAAAAATAAGTTTTATGATGGCATGATTATCACTGGGGCTCCTGTGGAGACCTTGCCGTTTGAGGAGGTTGACTATTGGGAAGAATTATGCCAAATTTTTGAATGGCAAAAGTCGCATGTTTATTCAACCCTGCATCTGTGTTGGGGGGCTCAGGCAGCGCTCTATTACCGTTATGGTGTTGAAAAATCGCAAATGGCTGAGAAGTTGACGGGCGTTTTCTCGCAGGTAGTGTCTGATAAGCGTTGCCCGCTTCTGCGTGGATTTGATGACGAGTTTTTTGCGCCCCACTCACGCTACACCGAAGTTGATGAGGTGCAGGTTCTCAAACAGACCCCTCTACAGATTCTTGCTAAAGGGGTTGATGTCGGCTTATCTATCCTAGCGAGTTCGGACCTGAGAGAGGTTTATAGCTTTGGGCACTTGGAGTATGATCGTGAGACCCTAGATAAGGAATACCGCCGAGATATCTTATCTGGTAAAAGCTCTGCTATGCCTAAAAACTACTACCAGAATGATGATGCTAGCCAGCCGCCAATCATGCGTTGGAACCTGCCTGCGGCGACTTTTTTCAGTAATTGGATTAACTATGGGGTCTATCAGGAGACGCCTTATCATTTGGAGCAGTTGCAAGAAGAGTTCTTGGAGTCTGCGCAACTTTAGGAGGGCGAGATGACAGCTGTCACTTATTATCAGTCAGGGCATGTGGTGCTACCCAGTCAGTTGCTGTTTAACTACCACCACTTGTTTAACAACAGTGAAGACTTTCTTGTTTGGCAATTTTGCTACTTGCAAAACACGACCAATTTACAAGATTTATTACCTAGCCAGATTGCTCAGGCCATTGGTAAGACAGTTGCAGATGTTAATCGGTCCTTTGAGCGTTTGACTGAGGCAGGTCTTTTAGTCATTAAAATCATTGATATTGCTGGGGAGATTGAGACTATTTTTGACACCAGCCCAGCTTTTGAAAAATTAGATACCCTATTACATCAAGGAAAGCCACAGGGTTCTGAATCCGTGGACACCTTGCCTTTGTTTGATGGGTCAGAGTTGAAGTTACTTGTGGACGACTTTCAACGAGAACTGGGGCGTTTGCTCAGTCCTTTTGAACTGGAAGAGTTGGACAAGTTGCTTAAGGAAGTTCAAACCGATCCAGCTTTGATTAGAGAAGCACTAAAAGAAGCGGTGTTTAATGGTAAGACCAATTGGAATTATATCCAAGCCATTTTACGTAATTGGCGCAAAGAAGGTATCTTGACCGTTAGGCAAATTGAGGAGCGCCGCCGTGAGCGTGATCGTCACAAGGTGGAAGAAGTGGCGATTGATGAGGATTTCCGTTTGGCATCTAACCTCTGGGTGGATTAGTTCGTCACAGACTGATTGGCATGTTATGCTTTAATAGTCTTGATTAGAGAACAGTTTAGAAAGATAGCTATGACGATATTACTTTCAAAACGTTTGCAGCAAGTTGCTAGCTTTGTGCCGCAAGGTGCAAGGCTTTTAGATGTTGGCAGCGACCATGCTTACCTGCCTGTCGCCTTGATTGTTGCAGGGCAGATTGAGACAGCAGTCGCAGGTGAAGTGGTTGCAGGTCCATATCAGTCTGCTGTAGATACGGTTGGCTCAGCTGGACTGGAGGATAGGATAATCGTCCGTCTAGCGGATGGTTTGGCTGCTATGAAACCCAGCGATAGGATTGACACCATCACGATTTGTGGGATGGGAGGGCGCTTGATTGCGGAGATTTTAGACAAGGGCAGGGCTGAGCTGTCGACTGTCCGCCGCTTGGTGCTCCAGCCCAATAATCGTGAAGATGATCTCCGCCGTTGGTTGACAGCGCATGGCTATGCTATCGTCGCAGAAGACATCTTAGAAGAAAATGGCAAACGCTATGAAATCATCGTAGCAGAGGCAGGTCAGCAAGAGTTGTCTGAGTTGGATATTCGGTTTGGTCCTTTTTTACGGCAGGACCAATCTCCTATTTTCCTGCAGAAGTGGCAGCAAGAGTGTGCCAAACTGGAAGAAGCTCTTGCAGGTATTCCCATCCAACATGAGGAGACCCGCTCTGCTATTTCCCAAAAAATCCAAGCGATCAAGGAGGTACTGCATGAAAGCTAGTGAGGTGATTGCTCGCTACCAAATCTTTTGTCCGCCTAGTCTGTCTATGGAGGGCGATGTTTCAGGTCTTCAGATAGGAACTCTGGACAAGGATATCCAGCGGGTCATGGTGGCTTTGGATATTCGAGAGGCGACGGTGCTTGAAGCGATTGAAAAGAAGATTGACTTGATTATCGTCAAGCATGCGCCGATTTTTAAGCCCTTAAAACACTTAGTGGCAGATGATTTGCAGACTCAAATTTATTTGAAGTTAATCAAGCATGACATAGCGGTTTATGTCAGCCACACCGATATTGATGTCGTAGATGGTGGGCTCAATGACTGGTTTTGTGAGATGCTGGGCATTCAAGTGACAGATGTTCTGCATGAGACAGCTGACGGTCAGGGGATTGGTCGTGTAGGTGTTATTGAACCTGTGACCTTAGAGGAGTTGGCGCTCAAGGTCAGATCCGTCTTTTCATTAGATAGTGTTCGGCTAGTGACCTATGCACACGATAAGCAGCGTTACATCGAGCGAGTAGCGATTTGTGGCGGTAGTGGCGGCAGCTTTTACAAGGAGGCTCTTGCCAAGGAGGCTGATGTCTATATTACAGGAGACATCTATTACCATACAGCTCAGGAGATGCTGACAGAAGGGCTCTTGGCCATTGATCCAGGGCACCATATCGAGGTTCTCTTTGTCCAGAAAGTCACAGCGCTACTGGAGAGCTGGAAAGCAGATTTGGATTGGTCGGTTGATGTCTATCCATCAACAGTCTCTACCAATCCATTTAGACATTTGTAAGCTGAGGCTAGGACGAAGGTTCTAGTCTTTTTAGCAATGTTCGGTAGATGCCCAAGATGTGGTAAGCTCTTCCGATTGACACAGCTTGGATGATCCGACTAGGTCTTTCTGAGATGGGCAACGAACTCTTTTTATTTATCGAGTTCGAACGCACTCCCTTGTGGTATAATAAAATAGAAATCGCATGAAAAAGGAGAAAATGATGAAAGTTGCCGTTATTGGTGCAGGGATTGTCGGATCAACAGCCGCCTATTACTTGTCAAAAGAAGATGGGATAGAAGTGACCGTTTTTGATGAGGGGGTCGGTCAGGCGACCAAGGCTGCAGCAGGGATTATCTGCCCTTGGTTTGCCAGAAAACGTAATAAAAATTGGTACAAAATGGCGCGTTTAGGGGCTGATTTTTACCAGAACTTGGTAGCTGATGTAACGGCCGATGGCTATGACAGCCGTTTTTACGAGCAGGTGGGGGTTGTGGTCATCAAGTCTCGTCAGGATTTTTTGGAGGAGACTTTAGCTTTAGCCTTGACAAGACGAGAAGAGTCGCCTTTGATGGGGGATGTTAGACTCATCAGTCAGGAAGAGTTGGATCGTCATTATGAGGGGATTGCTGGCTTTGACCAGTACCTCTGGGCATCTGGTGCTGCTCGTGTAGAGGGGTCGGAGCTGACCAAGACCTTACTGGCAGCTAGTGGTGTGTCTGTCGTGACGAAAAAAGTTGGCTTTACTGTCTTGTCTGATGGTCGCTACGAGGTGGATGGGCAGGTCTTTGACCGCTTGATCTTGGCTTGTGGGGCTTGGTTGCCTTTTATTTTGGAGGAACACGGTTATACGGTGGCTGTTCGTCCGCAGAAGGGGCAAATCATTGATTATCAGTTTCGTGAGTTGGACACAGGGAGCTATCCTGTCATCATGCCACACGGTGAGGGAGACATTATTCCGTTTCGTGAGGGCGAGTTATCTGTCGGGGCCTCGCATGAGGATAAGATGGGGTATGATTTGACCTTAGACCCTGAGGTGCTTGCGGGACTGGAAGCCAAAGCTCTGCCATTTTTTCAAAAAATTGCTGGCGCAGACAGCAAGAGCTACCGTGTCGGTATCAGGGCCTACACGCCCAATTATGCGCCCTTTTATGGGCAAGTGCCGGGGCTTTCAGGCGTGTATGCCGCTAGTGGGCTGGGGTCGTCTGGCTTGACGACAGGTCCTTTGATTGGACGTGAGCTGGTGCATTTGCTGATGGGAGAGACAGGGCAGCTCGACCCTAGTGACCATCCGATTGGGACGGTGGTGGTAAGAGCTGACAAATCTTAAAAAGTGTGGTATAGTAAAGAAGATTACATGACAAGGAGCTTACCGATGAAAGGTATTATTCTGGCAGGTGGGTCAGGGACTCGCCTCTATCCGTTGACAAGAGCCGCTTCCAAGCAGCTTATGCCGATTTATGATAAGCCGATGATTTACTACCCATTGTCAACCTTGATGTTGGCTGGGATTAAAGAAATTTTGATTATTTCGACACCTCAGGATTTGCCTCGCTTTGAGGATATGTTGGGAGATGGGTCTGAGCTGGGAATTTCCCTGTCTTATGCGGTGCAACCAAGTCCAGATGGTCTGGCTCAAGCCTTTATCATTGGTGAAGAGTTTATCGGAGATGATAGTGTTTGCTTGATTTTAGGAGACAATATTTACCACGGTAATGGTCTGACCAAGATGTTGCAACGTGCGGCTTCTAAAGACAAGGGTGCGACCGTCTTTGGTTACCAAGTCAAAGATCCTGAGCGCTTTGGCGTCGTCGAATTTGATGACAATATGAACGCCATTTCTATCGAAGAAAAGCCTGAACAGCCAAAATCAAACTTTGCGGTGACTGGGCTTTACTTCTACGATAATGATGTCGTGGAAATCGCTAAGAACATTAAGCCAAGTCCTCGTGGTGAACTTGAAATTACAGATGTCAATAAAGCTTACCTTGACCGTGGCGATTTGTCTGTCGAGCTGATGGGGCGTGGTTTTGCTTGGTTGGATACAGGAACGCATGAGAGTTTGCTAGAGGCATCTCAGTACATCGAGACGGTGCAACGCCTGCAAAATGTCCAAGTAGCAAACCTCGAAGAAATTGCCTACCGCATGGGCTACATCACAGATGATCAAGTCAGTGAATTAGCGCAGCCATTGAAGAAAAATGAATACGGGCAGTATTTGCTCCGTTTGATTGGAGAGGCTTAATGACGGAACAATTTTTTGATAAAGAATTAGCCTGCCGCAAGATTGAAGCTATTCCAGGTCTCTTGGAATTCGATATTCCAGTACGCGGGGACAATCGTGGTTGGTTCAAAGAAAATTTCCAGAAGGAAAAAATGGTGCCCCTGGGCTTTCCAGAGAGCTTTTTTGCAGAAGGTAAGTTGCAGAACAATGTCAGCTTTTCCCGTAAGCATGTCTTGCGTGGCCTTCACGCTGAGCCTTGGGACAAGTACATCTCGGTAGCAGACGGCGGTAAGGTTCTGGGGACTTGGGTTGACCTTCGTGAAGGGGAGACTTTCGGTAATACCTACCAGACCATCATTGACGCCAGCAAGGGGATTTTTGTGCCTCGGGGTGTTGCCAATGGTTTTCAAGTTTTGTCAGACTTCGTTGCCTATAGCTATTTGGTCAATGACTACTGGGCCTTGGAGCTCAAGCCTAAGTATGCCTTTGTCAATTATGCAGATCCAAGTCTTGGCATTGAGTGGGAGAATCTCGCAGAAGCCGAAGTCTCAGAAGCTGATAAAAACCATCCGCTACTCAAAGACGTCAAACCTTTGAGAGCTGAGGATTTGTAAGATGTATCAAGAATTTTTAATGATTGCCAGAGAATTAAATCAGATTGGTATCGTTCCACTTCTGATGGGGTCGGTTGGACTAGAGCAAGTGACTGGTCGGGATTGGCAATCCAGAGACTTAGATATTCATGTGCCGAGTGATCTGCGTGGCTGGGAAGCTCCTGATGAGGGACGGATTTATCGCTTTGATGAGCTGAATGCCATCATGGAAAGGCTAGGTTATCAGTTGGTTGACCGCCACGAGCATGAGTTTCAAAAAACTGGAAAATCTGTTGAATTTGGTGGGCTACATTCGCTGCCGAACTTTGCTGGTGTAGACCTAGAAGAAGTAGAAGATGAGGGCGTTCATTATTATTTGCCAAACGTGGAACAGTACCTCAAGATTTATCTGGCATCCTCAAAAGATAGCTACCGTGCTGAGAACAACAATCAAAAAGATTTTGCAAAAATTGCCTATCTGAAATCGATAGTAAATCGTTAGAGTAAGTCATTCTAATAAAAATTGGAGAAAACATGTCAACATTTAAACACATCATCGTCACAGGTGGAGCTGGTTTTATTGGCTCAAACTTTGTGCATTACGTTTACAACAATCATCCAGATGTCCATGTGACGGTCTTGGATAAATTGACCTACGCGGGTAACCGTGCGAACTTGGAAGCCATCTTAGGTGACCGAGTGGAGTTAGTGGTCGGTGACATCGCAGATGCCGAATTGGTGGACAAGTTGGCTGCAAAGGCGGATGCTATTATCCACTATGCAGCTGAAAGTCATAACGATAACTCCCTCAATGACCCATCGCCGTTTATCCACACCAACTTCATCGGGACGTATACCTTGTTGGAAGCGGCTCGTAAATACGATATTCGTTTCCACCACGTATCAACTGATGAAGTTTATGGTGATTTGCCATTGCGTGAGGACCTGCCAGGTCATGGCGAAGGTCCAGGTGAGAAATTCACAGCGGATACCAAGTATAACCCTAGCTCGCCTTACTCCTCTACCAAGGCAGCGTCTGACTTGATTGTCAAGGCTTGGGTACGTTCATTTGGCGTGAAGGCGACCATTTCCAACTGTTCAAACAACTATGGCCCTTACCAGCACATTGAGAAATTTATCCCACGCCAGATTACCAATATCTTGTCTGGTATCAAGCCAAAACTCTACGGTGAAGGGAAAAATGTCCGTGACTGGATTCACACCAACGATCACTCATCAGGTGTCTGGATCATTTTGACTAAGGGACAAATCGGTGAAACCTATCTGATTGGTGCCGATGGTGAGAAGAACAACAAGGAAGTGTTGGAGCTGATTTTGGAGAAAATGGGTCAACCGGCTGATGCCTATGACCATGTGACCGACCGTGCAGGGCACGACCTTCGCTATGCGATTGACGCTAGCAAGCTCCGTGATGAACTGGGTTGGACACCAGAATTTACCAACTTTGAAGCGGGTATCGAAGAAACCATCAAGTGGTATACCGATAACCAAGACTGGTGGCAGGCAGAAAAAGCAGCTGTTGAAGCCAACTATGCTAAGACTCAAGAAGTGATTAAGTAAGTAAAGACGGGAAACCGTCTTTTTACATGCAGGAAAATGTTAAAACAATGGAAATCATGGTATAATAGAACTGAATTAATGTCTAAGGATGGAGAATATGGAACAAATAATCATCGACGGCGGTCAAACTCGTTTACAGGGAGAAGTGACGATTGAGGGAGCAAAAAATGCAGTTTTACCGCTGTTAGCTGCAACGATTTTGGCCAAAGATGGTCAAACTACCCTGCGTCATGTCCCTATTTTGTCAGATGTGTTTGTTATGAATGACGTGGTTAGAGGCTTAGGTATCACGGTAGACTTTAACCAAGAGCAAAATGAAATCACAGTAGATGCGACAAACTTTATTGACCATACCGCTCCGTATGAGTATGTTAGTCGGATGAGAGCCTCTATCGTTGTTCTTGGACCAATCTTAGCACGTTGTGGCGAAGCCGTTGTATCAATGCCAGGGGGCTGTTCTATCGGCAGTCGTCCTATTGATTTGCACTTGAAAGGCTTAGAAGCGATGGGAGCTGAGATTACTCAGTTTGGTGGAGACATTACCGCTAAGGCGGCCAAACTCAAGGGAGCCAATATCTACCTTGATTTCCCGAGTGTTGGAGCCACTCAGAACCTAATGATGGCGGCAACCTTGGCTGAGGGCAAGACAGTCATTGAGAATGCAGCGCGCGAGCCTGAAATTGTCAATTTAGCTGTCTTACTCAATAAGATGGGGGCAGATGTTAGAGGAGCTGGTACGGAAACGCTGACCATCATAGGAGTGAAACATCTCCACGGAGCAGAGCATGATGTGGTTCAAGATCGCATTGAGGCTGGTACATTTATGGTAGCAGCAGCGATGACAAGCGGTGATGTCTTGGTAAAAGACGCTATCTGGGAGCATAATCGACCCTTGATTTCTAAGTTACTGGAAATGGGTGTTGAAGTGACAGAAGAAGCAGGGGGCATACGAGTTCGGTCAGCTGTGCAAAACTTGAAACCTGTCAGTGTTAAAACCTTGCCACATCCAGGTTTTCCAACCGATATGCAAGCCCAGTTCACAGCACTGATGGCTGTTGTCAAAGGAGAGTCATCAATGATTGAGACTGTCTTTGAAAACCGCTTCCAGCATCTCGAAGAGATGCGCCGTATGGGACTTCACACAGAGATTTTGCGAGATACCGCCCTTATCCATGGTGGAGGTAATTTGCAAGGTGCTAAGGTCATGTCAACCGATTTACGAGCCAGTGCCGCTCTCATTTTAACAGGTCTAGTTGCAAAAGGGCAAACAACGGTGACTAAATTAGAACACTTAGACCGTGGCTATTATCAATTTCATGAAAAACTAGCAAGTCTTGGAGCCTCTATCCGTCGTGAAGGAGGTGC
Organism: Streptococcus sp. E24BD; assembly: GCF_041807825.1. NCBI lineage: Bacteria > Bacillati > Bacillota > Bacilli > Lactobacillales > Streptococcaceae > Streptococcus > Streptococcus sp. E24BD. The sequence goes on from NZ_JBGTZB010000020.1 coordinate 23,617, forward strand.
TTAGTGGAAACTGGCTGGAAATATGTTGTCAAGCGTCTAGGGATGATGCTGTTTGTTGCCCTTCTTTGCTTGCTTTTTCTGTCACTTGGCTTGATGATTGGCTATGGTGCTCTCGGTGATGGTGACAATGCCACAGCAATTTTATCCCTTGAAAAATGGCGAGAGCTCATTGGTAAGTTTACTGGACAATAAGGAGTTGTCATATCATCACCAAAAAAATTAAAATCATCGTTGACCTCCGTACTAGTTCTAATCGTTGTCACCATTCTTGGCTTATCCAGTGGTCAGCTTGATTCATTCAAGCAGTTACTTGGAGATAACTCATCGGGATTAGTGACAAAGACTTGGTCTGCTGCCGTTGACCCACTAGAAGAGGATCCAAGCAAAGCGTTGGCAGAGTCAGTCTTGACTGACCGGGTGCTTGAGCAGTTAGGAAATGATATTGCTTGGAATGGCGTTGGCGCATTTGTCATCAATGGTAACAAGACCAATCTCAATGCGGCTGTTGCTAGCTTGCCTTATGTCAATAATGAGACAAAGACTATTCAAGGTCGCACAGTTCCTTGGCGAGCAAATGCTCTGTTGAACAAGTCGACGCGTCAGTATCGGGATCGGAGTAGTACAGGTCAGGGAGGAAATGACTACCGGCCACCAGCTTGGCATCAACGCCATGACTTACCTGGGGAGTATGACCATGCCGTGGATAGAGGACACCTCATCGGTTATGCTTTAGCAGGAGGTTTGGCAGGGTTTGATGCCTCAACGAGCAATCCCCAAAACATTGCAACGCAGACAGCTTGGAGCAACCAAGCCAATGATTATGGATCAACTGGACAGAATTACTATGAAGCTATTATCCGAAAAGCTCTGGATAATAATAAAACAGTGCGTTATCGGGTGACACTTATTTATGATGGTGAGAATCTACTTTCAAGTGGTACCCATCTGGAAGCCAAGTCTTCTGATGGACAAGTGGAGTTTAACGTTTTTGTTCCCAACGTTCAGGAAGGATTGACCTTTAACTATCATAACGGTCAGGTCTATCTAGATAAAGTTTAATAACAGTCCTAGACTAGAACGCTCACAAAGCACACGAGAAAGAAGACAATAGACAAATAAGGCGATGTCAACAAAAAATTATAAGCAATTTTATGAGCAAATCGCTGCTCCATGGCAACATAACCCAAACATTCTTGAGCTGAGCAATCGGTTATTGACCTACTCTATCTATTTGCTCTATCCTGCGGTATTGCTTTATCGCTTTTTTGGAGTTGGTTTTGGGGCAATAGCAGAGCTAATCATCTGGCCAGCTGTTGGATTTTTACTTGTTTCTGGGCTTCGGCGATTGTTCAATCAGCCCAGACCCTACGAAACTTGGAACATTCAGCCCTTGATAAAAAAAGACACTAGTGGTCAATCTTTTCCCAGTCGACATGTCTTTTCAGCTACAGTGATTGGGACGGTATTTTTGTCCGTTCAGCTTGGATTGGGGGTTTTTGTTCTGTCTTTGGCTGCCTGTCTGGCAATGGTCCGAGTGGTCGGTGGGGTTCATTATCCCAGAGATGTCATCGCAGGTTTTTTACTGGGGATTTTGCTAGGCCTACCTGTTTTTTTCTGGTAAAACATGATAAAATAGACATTAAGCTAGGTGTTGCTCAGCTATTTTTTAAGGAAAAAGAAAACACATGAGTATTTTAGAAGTAAAGAATTTAAGCCACGGTTTTGGTGACCGAGCGATTTTTGAGAACGTGTCCTTCCGCCTGCTCAAGGGTGAGCATATCGGCCTTGTCGGGGCAAATGGCGAGGGGAAGTCGACCTTCATGTCCATCGTGACGGGCAAGCTCCAGCCAGACGAGGGCAAGGTTGAGTGGTCCCGTTATGTGACGGCGGGTTATTTGGATCAGCATGCGGTCTTGAAAGCAGGAATGACGGTTCGTGATGTCCTAAGGACAGCCTTTGATGAACTCTTTAAGACCGAAGCCCGCATCAATGAAATTTATATGGCAATGGCAGATGAAGGTGCGGATATGGATGCCTTGATGGAGGAAGTCGGTGAGCTACAAGACCGTCTGGAGAGCCGTGATTTTTATACCTTGGATGCCAAGATTGACGAGGTGGCACGAGCCCTTGGGGTCATGGACTACAGCATGGATAAGGATGTGACCGAGCTGTCTGGTGGCCAGCGTACTAAGGTGTTATTGGCTAAATTGCTGCTTGAAAAACCAGACATTCTGCTCTTGGACGAGCCGACCAACTATCTGGATGCTGAGCATATTGACTGGCTCAAGCGCTACCTGCAAAACTACGAGAATGCCTTTGTCCTCATTTCCCACGATATTCCTTTCTTGAATGATGTCATTAACATCGTCTACCACGTGGAAAACCAGCTCTTGACCCGCTACTCTGGTAACTATTACCAGTTCCAAGAGGTGCACGCCATGAAGCGTGCCCAGCTGGAGGCGGCTTACGAGCGCCAGCAAAAGGAAATTGCTGACTTACAGGACTTTGTCAATCGCAATAAAGCGCGTGTTGCCACCCGCAACATGGCCATGTCCCGCCAGAAAAAGCTGGACAAGATGGATCTCATCGAGCTACAAGCAGAAAAGCCAAAGCCGAGCTTTGACTTTAAGATGGCTCGTACACCTAGCCGCTTTATCTTCCAGACCAAGGACTTGGAAATCGGCTACGATCGTGCCCTGACCAAGGCACCGCTCAATCTGACCTTTGAGCGCAACCAGAAGATTGCCATCATCGGTGCCAACGGTATCGGGAAATCGACCCTGTTGAAGAGTTTGCTGGGCATTATTCCTCCGATTGCTGGCGAGGTGGAGCGAGGCGAGTATCTGGAGTTGGGCTACTTTGAGCAGGAAGTGGCTGGTGGCAATCGTCAGACCCCGCTAGAAGCGGTCTGGGATGCCTTTCCAGCGCTTAACCAAGCCGAAGTCCGTGCTGCCCTTGCCCGCTGTGGCTTGACCAGCAAGCACATCGAGAGCCAGATTCAGGTCTTGTCAGGTGGTGAGCAAGCCAAGGTGCGTTTTTGTCTGCTCATGAACCGTGAAAACAATGTTCTGGTGCTGGACGAGCCGACCAACCACCTGGATGTGGATGCCAAGGACGAGCTCAAACGCGCCTTGCAAGCTTATAAAGGCTCCATTCTCATGGTCTGCCACGAGCCTGATTTCTACGAAGGTTGGGTCGATGCCGTTTGGGATTTTAATGAGATGAGTTAAGTGATGCCAAACGAGATTTACGGTGCTATTTTAGATAGTGGTGAACGGGCTTATACCTTAATGAGTGAGGTCTTTGCTCCTCTGAGTCTAAAGCTTGAAGACTATAACTGGCTGGTATCACATTATTGGATTTATCATATAGATGAAATTCCCTGGGATAAGGATTATACATAGTTGACCGGTGAACAATTGAGACAGGTCTTTGAAAAGTATCCAGCACATCAATGGATTTGGGCTGTTCTATCAGGTAGTGAAGAATTGTGGCAGCTGCCTCTAACTTGCCTTCATCCCTTAGCTCGCCATGAGATAGTTGCTTGGGACTCTACCCTGACCTTGGTTAAAAGTGTTCAGAAAGAAGTGGTTGACAGTTTTCGAGAAGCCTTCCCCCTGAGTGACGATTTGAAAGATTGCATAACATCTTATGAGCTGTGAGGAGGAGAAAACAGTAATGAGTGTTGAGGATAATTTAGTGTTATTAAAAGTGACTAAAGCGCATCAGGGAGAAGGTTTATTTCCTACTTTTTCAATCGGAACACCCGTCCACCACATGACCCCTTGTGGGAAGTATCCTAACTGGTTTTCTTGTGACATAGCGGGGCACAAAACCTATATTCCCAATCATTTCGTGGTTGCTAATCGTTTGATCGTTGATTACAATCCCACGGAGTTAGTTGTCGCAGTAGGTGATCAGGTGGCAATGCTAGAATGCCATGACCAGTGGGCTCTTGTTGACCATGATGGACAAATAGGATGGTTACCAGTGGAGATATTGCAAAAGAATGACTAGACATAAAGAATCCCTCGCTAAACTTTAGCGAGGGATGATGCTTATAAGCTGCTGTCTCTAATGGTTAATTTTGTTGCTAACTTAATCAGAGTTGGAATGGCGTGGCTGGGTTTTACAAGGGCTTGGTGAATCATATCCACAGCAGTTTTCCCCATTTCTTCAGTGTAGACGGTAACGCTGGATAAGGCTGGATAGACCTGCCTAGTAATTGGCGTGTCGTTAAATGAGATGAGGGAGACGCGTTCTGGAACGGCAATCTGGTGCTCTTGGAGCGCCCTTAGGGCACCGAGTGCCATGGTGTCATTCGCGATGAAAAAGGCTGTTGGGAGTTGATCGCCTAATTCTTCGATAGCTGCTGACATCAATTGATAACCAGATGGTGCTGAAAATTCGCCAACATAGACATATTTTGGTTGGTAGATGCCAAGCTCAGTCATGTAATTTTTGAAGGTACGAAAACGCTGATCGACTAGAGTTAACTCCCCGTCAGTGGTTTGTTCCTCACCAGCTAGCATACCAATGCTGCTCAGCTTTTTGTCTAAAAAGTAATCCAAAACACGCACTACCGCATGATCAAAATCAGTGGTCACACAGGAATAACCTACCTCGAGCGTATCGCTGTCCACAAAAATTAGATTGGGGCAACGGCTTTCGAGGTCCTTAATTTGCTTAGGGCTAAATTTTCCAAGAGCAATAATGGCAGCAATGTCTTTGTCCAAAGCGTAAATATCATTGTTAAAAAAGCGTAAAATATCATAGCCTAGCTCTTCAGCCCGTCGTTCAACGCCTAAACGAATGGCGTAGTAGTAGAGGTCATTGAGTTCCTCTTGTTCACTGTACCATTGCAAAATGGCGATGGTCTTTGATGAGGTCAAAGGTGAAGAGGCTGGTCGAAGGTGTTTGGTGTAGTTCAGCTCGTTGGCAACAGCCAAAATCTTTTCACGTTTTTCATCGCTGACAGATAGGTTGGGGTCTTGATTAAGAACGCGTGAAACAGTAGCTGTTGACACCTGTGCTTTTTCTGCAATGTCTTTGATAGTTGTCATGTTCATTCTCCTTGGCAAACTTTTAGTCATATTATAGCATAAAAATAAGCAATCTTTAGTAAAATTATATCACAAAAACATTTTTAGTAAATGTTTAGTAAAAACTTGTTTTTAATTGATTGCTATGCTATAATAACAGTGACAGAATAAACAAAAGGAGTCTCACGATGAACACTATAGAACTAAATCAACAATTCACAGATATCTTTTTCACAGAAGCAGATGCAACCTTTTTTTCACCAGGACGGATTAACCTGATTGGTGAGCATACGGATTACAATGGTGGACATGTTTTTCCTGCGGCTATTACGCTGGGAACTTACGGGGCAGCTCGCAAGCGAGATGATCGAAAAATCCGTCTTTATTCCGCTAATTTTGAACATCTTGGGATTATTGAGATTGATTTGGACAACCTGACGTTCAACAAGGCAGACAACTGGACCAATTATGTCAAGGGAGTTATTAAATTTTTGCAAGAAGCAGGGCATGCGATTGAGACAGGCTTTGAAGCCTTTGTCTATGGTACCATTCCAAACGGTGCAGGACTGTCCTCATCGGCATCGCTGGAGCTCTTGATTGGCATCATTGCTGAAGAGCTCTATGGTCTCAAGCTGGATCGTCTGGACTTGGTCAAAATCGGCAAGAAAACCGAAAATGAGTTTATCGGAGTGAATTCTGGTATCATGGATCAGTTTGCCATCGGGATGGGAGCGGATAATCGCGCCATTTACTTGGATACCAATACCTTGGATTATGAGCTGGTGCCACTGGACTTGGGTGACCACGTCATCGTTATCATGAATACCAACAAACGCCGTGAATTAGCGGATTCCAAGTACAACGAACGCCGTGCGGAATGTGAAAGAGCTGTCGAAGAGTTCAATGCTGTCTTGAACATCCAGACCCTTGGTGAGTTGAGTAGTACGGAGTTTGACCAATATGCCTACCTCATCAAAGATGCCAACCGCATCAAACGGGCTCGCCATGCGGTGTCTGAAAATGAGCGCACGCTTCGTGCTTTAGAGGCTCTCCAAGCGGGCAAACTAGAAGAATTTGGTCGTCTGGTCAACGCGTCCCATGTCTCCTTGGAGCATGATTATGAGGTCACGGGGCTAGAGTTGGATACGCTAGCTCATACCGCTTGGGAGCAAGAGGGCGTGCTTGGGGCTCGCATGACAGGAGCTGGCTTTGGCGGCTGTGGCATTGCCATTGTGAAAAAAGATAAGGTAGATGCCTTTACGGAAAATGTAGGTCGGACCTACACCGAGATTGTTGGTTATACCCCATCATTCTACATGGCAGAAATCGCTGGCGGCAGCCGTGTCCTATCAAGGAAGTGAGAGTAGGACAGAAATCGTGATGTTACCACCGATTTCCCCTCGTGTCTTCTTTTTATGACTCGGGCTGAAACAGTCTCTCAGACTGTTTCACTCCTACCTCCGCATAGCTCAAACAGCCTGGGAATAGGCTGTTTGAGGTTGGAAATTTAGCGAGTGAAACTTACCACAGACGCAAGGGTTATCAAAGCCTTAAGGCGAAGATAACCCAGTCAACTACTGCGTCTTGTTTATCTGATAAAAATTGGTTACCAACTGATTTTGAAATAAAGGAAAAATATGATGGCAAAACTAATCAATACCTTTGTAGAGCAGGTCATTGAGAGCTCTCATTCTGTCTACACAAAGATGGACAGCATTTATCTGGTCAATCGGGTTCTCGCGCTTGTCGGAGAAGAAGAAGCTGATCGTGAAACAGCTGCCGCAGAGTTGATTGCGCTCAAGGAAGAGTTGGTAGATGTGGCGGTTGAAAATGGCCGTTGCGGCTCGCTTTTTGAAGAGCGAGACTGCCTTGGTGCGGAGCTGATGAATGTCATCACACCACCGCCAAGTGTGGTTAATGAACGCTTTTGGACAACATATGCGGAGCAGCCAGAGCAGGCCATTGCAGAATTCTACGACCTGTCCCAGAAAAATGACTATATCAAGCTGGATGCCATTTCTAAAAACATCGCCTTTGAGACGCCGACGGCCTATGGGAACTTGCAAATCACCATCAACCTATCCAAGCCCGAGAAAGACCCTAAAGCGATTGCGGCGGCGAAACTCCTCAAGCAGTCTAGCTACCCATTGGATCAGCTGGCTATGGAAAATGAGGGTTATCAGGGTCGCCTTGACCACCCGGCTCGTGCCAATCACCGGATTATCCGCGTGGATCTGGGGGAGGAGCGGTGGGGATTTCAGTATTCGCCCTATGCTTATTTCAACGAGCACTGCATCTTTCTAAACACCGAGCATGTGCCTATGGTCATCAGTCGCACCACCTTTGAGCAGCTCTTGGAGTTGGTAGAAATTTTTCCAGGCTACTTTGCAGGCTCCAATGCCGACCTGCCCATCGTAGGCGGTTCTATCCTGACCCACAACCACTATCAGGGTGGTCGTCATACCTTTCCTATGGAAATGGCAGAGCTGGATCATCAGTTTGCCTTTTCAGGATATGAAGACATCACAGCTGGTATTGTCAAATGGCCGATGTCGGTGATTCGTCTGACAGGAGCGGACAAGGAGCGGTTAGTGGATTTGGCGGATAAGATTCGACTGGCTTGGTCAGGTTATTCTGATCCAGACTTAGATATTATTGCTAAAACAGGCGATGAACCACATCACACGGTGACACCGATTGCGAGACGGCGTGGGCAACTGTTTGAGCTAGACCTTGTCCTGCGTGACAATCATACCTCAGATGACCACCCAGACGGGGTCTACCACCCCCATAAGGATGTCCAGCACATCAAAAAAGAAAATATCGGTCTCATTGAGGTCATGGGCTTGGCGATTTTACCTCCACGATTGAAAGAAGAACTAGCAGAAGTTGAGAAGTACCTGCTTGGTCAGGACAATCAGCTAGCAGACTATCATAAAGATTGGGCAGACCGTATCAAGGCGACACAGCCAGATCTGACTAAAGATACGGTCACCACCATCGTCCAAGGAGCTGTTGGACAAGTCTTTGCTCGTGTACTGGAAGACGCTGGCGTCTACAAGCGAGATAAGGAGGGACAATCAGGTTTTTTGCGGTTTGTGGAGAGTGTTGGAGTAACTGGATAATAAATTAAGTTAAACAGTACAATAGGGCATCTCCTGTGATTGACTTAAAATCACAAGGGATGTCCTATTTTGACGTTGACTAAATATTTTTAATCATTTTGGCCAGAGATCCTTAAGTGTCTCCATCAGTGGTGTTAGTCGCTTCTTTTCTGAAATGAGGTGGGTCATATAAAAGGGGAGACTAGCACGTTCATCGGTAATCAAAAGCATTTTGCGATTGTTATTCTTAATCGAATGTCCAGAGAGATTGGTCGAGAAGTATGCCAGAACTTGGATATTCATGAGAGCGATCAGGACAAGACCTACCATGTCTTTATCCGAGAGACCGCCCAGTTTTCATCTACAATAAAGAGAACTCTGACCTCAACCGCTACATGCGAGGACGTGAACTAATCCGCCAACTCACTCACGACAGCAAGTATATCCCTAGACGCAGACGACCGAATATGACCAGTCTTAAAGAGAAAATAGCAGAGCTTAATCTTCTTATTGAATTAGACCTTAACAACCAATCTTACCAGGAAGTCAAAGACGAACTCATCAAAGAAATTGCCCAGCTGGATTTGACCATCACGGATTTACAGGATAAGGTCGCTCATCTCAACAAGGTAGCAGAGGTTCTGCTTAATCTCAACAACTCCGACTCAGAAAACAGACGGCTAGCCAGGTATGATTATGCTAAGATGAATCTGACCGCAGCTATAACACTTGAGCAGCTAGAGCTAGAAGTAAGAATGTTTCAAAAAAATCTTGGAGAAGCCATTGATTTTTACGAATATAAAGTTAGAAGATTAGAGAAATTTTCCAACATACTTGATAAAACAAAGTATCAAAATATCACCAATTTAGAACATGAAACTAAATCAATCTAGTTATTTAACGTTTAAGAAGAACTTAAAAGTCAAAATCAATTAAGTAGCATCTAATTCCTTTAAATAATTCTCTATTTTCATAAGCATTAAGGGATTGTTATAAATCTTGCATAACTCTCGTGCTTCTATATAATAATTTTTGACTTGTTCTTTGTCTAGAAATTGAGCTCCAGCATTTCCGACAAGAATGAGTAGGGGAGCTAGTTGGTAGCTTGTTTGCCGCTCTTTACAGATCTCGATCGTTTCAAGAGCTTCTTGGACGGCTTCGTTATATTTTTCCTTTGACACTAAATAGTGAGCGTAGTTGTAGCGAACTCTGATGTAACCAAATAAAAACTCTTGATGATCTAGATTTTTTGTCTGATACAACTCCATTAAATGAGAGTAGTTTGCTTTATATTCTTGTTCACGGCCAACGAGGGAGTAGAAATTAGATAGTGTGTTCAGTGCCTTTAAGTAAATTAAAGTAGTTGAGGATACTTTTGATAATATATTTTCCAAGTGGGAGATGGCCTCAAACTGAAGGTTATATTGGTAGAAGTCAATGATAGCTTTAATCCATTCAAGGTAAGTTCGGTCTTCTAGTGTTAGAAAGGTGCTTCGGCCAACCTCTATTTTATAAAGATATTCTAAATCGTCATAATTCCTATCGTCTAGTAGACTGGAAGATAGGTGTTTGAAGTTGGACAGGTTAGACTTGATTTCAATTTGTTCATTGAAAAAGTAATCTAATGGGACTTCAAGTCGCTGAGAAAGTTTAAACAAAAGGTCAGCGGATGGAATGAAGTGTCCCCTCTCAATCTTACTGATCTGGCTCTGTTCGCAAATCCCTTCTGCCAGGGTTTGTTGGGAGAGTCCTAGTTCTTTTCTTTTTAATCTGAATTTTTCAGCGAGTATACTCATAAAAACAATATTTCCTTCTATTTTTCTGAATCCAGTATATAACATTTAGTTAAAAATGGCAAATTCCCATGAAATAACATTACTGTTTATAATAATAAAAAAAAGTAAAAAAACGCATAAAAACAATTGACTAAATAAAATGTATCTGTTAAGATAAAGACAAGGAAACAGAAAGGGGTTTCACAAATGAAGAAAAATCGTGGAATTCACGTGGAATTCAAAAATTAGCTATATTAGTATTATTAGGGTTTTTTACGTTTAGTAATACAATTCCTTACCAACAGTTTATTCAGAAGAATAAACGATTGGAGATTCGAGTAGAATCGCAAAAGAAGTCTGATGGTCTTGATGTTGGGAAGGCTGATTAGTTGATTAGTTGATTAAATGATAAAGATACTATTAACTTTATAGTATTTCTGTTTTATCTAATTTTTAATTAGAAAGAAGGGATTCCAATGTACTAGGATGTGATTTGTAGAAACTTTTAAACACAGTCGTTGCTATTGTTAGATTTTAAGTGAAAGAAATGGGGACTTTACGATGAAAAAAAGTATTAAAAAAATGGTTACAACATCTTTACTTACACTGACTTTGGCGGGTGCAGGTAGTTCTATCGTTTCAGCTGCAACAGTTTGGTATAATGGTACTGCAGTTTATTGGGATTATGGTCGTACCGCTGGTCTTTGGAGCTATTCACACGTTCAATCTGGTGTTTACGAACATTCAGCAACTGCGAATGGAGCATTCTCAGGATGGAAACGACCTGGGGTTGAAGCACGTGCATCTAAATACATCGGAACTGATACTGCCGAATGCTATTGGAATTGTCGGTAAGTGCATATGATTTACAAAAACATGTTATTAGGTAAGATGAAATACTTAATCCTGTTTTTGGTTGCTATTCAGAGTACTTTATTTACTCTGATGGCAATTTTTTTTACAGGTTTACAGTATCAAAATTCATGGAGGAGCTATAATCATAATTCAGGGACGTTAACTGTTTATCTTCAAAGACTAACAGAAGAGCAATCGCAAAATGTATTTAATTATTTTTTAGAGCAAAGAGATTTGTCTATTTGGACAAAACGTTTTGAAAGTAGTGATACAGGCGAAGGGGTAAATAGGATTTATATAGATGTCCTTGGTAGTCCGACTGGTTTTTCAGATTTTATCAATAGTGGTGGTAAAACAGTTGTATCACAACAACAATTTGGAGAGTTATTATCTCATAAGGATAATTATATGACTATTGGACTTGATAAAGGCTCCAATAATATGCTTTACGAATTACCAGATTTACTATTTACTACACCAGTAGTCATTGATCGATTAGATTATATCTTCCAAAATACAAATACAATCAGTGGAATCTATTATATTAATGGTCTTCATGAAGCTACAGCACGGGATACTTTCTTGATAAATCTTTCAACAATTACAGGCATCTCTGTTGAGGATTTAACGAAAGAAAGGTTTGGAAGTAATACCGACGAAGGAATTTGGGCAATAGTACTAGCCATTAGTATCTTGGTAAATGCACTTATTTTACTTATCCTATTCTTGCTTTGTGTTCTTCAATCCTTTAAACACTTTGGAACGTTGATTCTATTAGGTTGGGATAGAAAAGAATTGTGGTCAGCTTTTTTCAAGCCTTCTTTACTATTTTCTATTTATATTATTCCTCTTGTATCTTTAGGTATTTGGTTTGTGTCAGGCTGGTTTACTTTTGGACTATCGTCCTTAATTCCAGTTTTTGAAGGATCAAGTCTTTCAGTTTTATTACTTCTGTTGACACTAGTTATTCCAAGTATTATTGTTTATTCGGTTTCTCCATTAGCTGCAATCCATAAACGCTTGCCAATGAAACCACTAATGGCAATTAGTTTGTTATTTTATGCTTTGGTGGCTGGTCTATTAATTACAGTTAGTCATTCTTTAGATGCACCAATGAATCAGTTTATTGATAATATAAAAGTATCTAGAGAATGGAAAAATGTGGAAGACATGTATGTTATCTCAGGTTTTGTTGAGGGAGATGATATAGGAACTTACGCAGGAACAACGAACTCTTTCGAGAGTAGTATGTATCAGTTTTATCAACGAATTTCAGATATCCCAGGTGTTTACATTGCGCAAGGTGAATATCTTGGTCAGGAGTATCTTGATACAATCTATGGTACCTACCAACATGTCCCAAGAAAACCATTTTGGTACTTAAACTACTCATATAACTATCTACAGGACCTAGGTATTAAGTTAAGTGATGAAGAGCTACTAGAAGTAAGCAATGGCACTCGCTTATATCTTTTACCTGACACACTCAGTATAGAAGAGATTGAAGTGATGAAGGCTCATTTGCAAGAAAGTGTAAAAGTAAAACCAGGGGATTTACAAACTAGATTCACAGAAAACCCCAAGTTTATGTTTAGAGTCTACCATCCATCTGAGTCAATATTTACTTGGTCAACTTCTATTTCTCAGGGTGTTACTAGTAAAGAGCCAGTTATTTTTGTATCGGCACCAGAAAATTTATATTTTATGGAGTCAGCAAACCTAGCTGTAAGTGGTTATGATGGTATTTTGAAGGTCCGTGATCAGGAAACAATGAATCATGTGACATCCATTTTAGAAACAGATTTTCCTGATTTAGCAGACAATAAGTTGACGTTTACAACGGTCAAGGATTTTATTAATGGACTGCAAAAAGATTTGAGTTATACTTTCTATCTTTTCGGTACTATAATAGCTATTATCATCGTTACAATGATGGCTATTTTCTGGAGTTTTGTCTTGGTTTATCGGCTATTATTTGAAGAGAAATTGTATGTTCAATACTTTATGGGATTCTCACCATGGAAGAGATATATTGGTGTCCTTTCTCTTGTTGTTGGTTTTTCTATAGTAGAATTATTAGCTTCTATCTTACTCGGATCTAAGTTGGGAATAGTAATGACACTAGCTACATTTGCTTTTCAATTGATGCTTCTTTACTTCAGTCTGTTTCGTAAAGAAGGAGAGAGTATTTTAAAATCATTCAAGGGGTGATCTAATGTCTATGATTTCAGTACAAAATGTATCTAAAAAGTTTGGCTCAAGAGAAATTTTTAGAGGCTTGAGTTTTGATGTTGAAGAAAATGAGTTTGTGGCTTTGGTAGGGCCTTCTGGTTCTGGGAAATCAACTATACTCAATATGATTGGGCTCTTGGATAATGTTGATAGTGGCAAAATTTTAATCAACGGGAAAGTTTTGCCTAAAGTGAATTCGCAATCGGCGGTTCATTATCGAAAGAATGTCATCAATTATCTATTTCAATCCAATGCCCTCATTTCTACATCTAGCGTGAAAGATAATTTGATGCTTGCCATGACTTTTACGGATTTCTCTAAGCAAGAGAAGGAGCAAAGAATTAAGGAAACTCTACAATTCGTTGGTTTAGAAAATCGATTAAATAGCAAAATCAATGAATTGTCTGGTGGTGAACAGCAGAGAATTGCGATTGTGAGGGCTATTTTAAAGCCAGGCGATATTGTCCTAGCTGATGAACCTACTGGCTCGTTGGATCCTGAAATGTCACAAAAAGCATTTGATTTGATTCGAACTTTGAGAGATCAATTTGGCAAAACAATTTTGATTGTTACGCATAATATGGAGCAAGCAATGCAGTGTGATCGAGTTATTTCACTGGAGTCAGTTTTGTGAGTTAATTCAGTTATCATTACCAATTGAGATAGATTTTTTAACCTATGGAACATTGAAAGGGGGCAAACATGAAAACATTTGAATACTATGTTATACGACGACCAAGTTTGCATAGTCATTTAGAATTATAAACTCATGTATTGGTTGAAAATTATATCGATGACGTCCTCTGTCTGCATATAATTACTAACAATGAATTAAGTGTAGAACACTTTATAAATTCTGTCTAGTTTAGTGTAACCGATTCAAGTTAATCAAAGACATTGCCCAGCTGGATTTGACCATCACGGATTTACAGGATAAGGTCGCTCATCTCAACAAAGTAGCAGAAGTCCTTCTCAACCTCAACAATTCCGACCCAGAAAACAGACGGCTAGCCAGATATGACTATGGCAAGATGAATCTGACACCAGCCATTAAACTGGAGCAGCTGGAGAAAGGGATTGAAGAAAATCAAAATTCTCTAATAAAATGGATAGACGACTACGAATATAAGGTTAGGAGATTAGAGGAATTGGTAAACATAGTTGATAAGCAAAGACATCAAAATCAAACAAATTATGAAAACAAAAATATATCACTTTAGAAGGGATGTTCTGCAAAAAAAAACAATAAAATAAGCACAAAAATCCTTGACAAACCAATTTAAATATGGTATTGTAAAATCAAGTAAGAAAGAGCTTACAAAAAAATAATAATTAACTATAATTTCAATTACTTTTAATCTTAATAGAATCAAATACTAATACGAATATTCCCGTTAATATTATCTAAATTGTTAGTGAAAAATTAAGTTGAAAGGGAAAATATTTGTTTGTATAGTGGATTCTAGATAAATTAATAGATATTAAAGTAAGAACTCTGTCTGTAGAAAGGAACGTGCAGTTAGAAAGGAGGAAAAAATAGGATACTATAATTCAGACTGAGATTTCTAATTAAAATATTTAGTTGCATTTCGCTCATTTTCATAATATTTCATTTTAGAGGAGTAATACTATGTTAAAAATTAGAAAAGTAGTTGCATCATCCCTTGCTGTTTTGGCATTTAGTTTGGCTCTTCCTGTTTTGGCGGTTTCTCATTATGGTGGCGATTGGAACTATGGAGGCCACCATAATCCGAATAATTGGGGAGCATTCTCGAACTATTATCACGAAGAAAAGTATCATTACTCTTACGTTGGTAGTCTGGAACGAGATAATGAAAAATCAGGTGAAGCAGCAGCACATAGCACCTCATATGCGTTTATCAATACTAATCTCGGTGAAAAAGTTAAGTTTGCGGCATGGTGGTAAAGAGTAACCTGAGATGAATTCTTTTATTGCAAGCGTCAGTAAGCTTGTTAGTATCTTGTTAGTATATAGAGGACAGGATTATTTCTGTCCTCTATTTTAGAATAGGGAACATGCTATGAAAAAACTATTTATACTCATATCCAACCTGCTTGCTAGTTTGTTCTTTGTTTGGGTATTTACCATTTGGACTGATACATATGTCTCCCATTATTACCCTAACATTGCTGTACTTGATTCTTCCTCTGAGACAACTTTTCAGCAAGTTGCGGAACACTTGGAAAAACTAGCAGAAGAAACGGATAGCTTTATTGCGATTCAACACCAAGATCCTAACTCAGAAGGTACTACAGTTTTTTCTTATACGACCTTTGGGGACGGAAAGTTGCCTGATGGGCTTCAGGAGAGAAAGTTTGAAGACGCTCAAAGTAGCAGTGTTGAAACGAATTACTTTATATTTGATGGACACCTAGATATTCACTTGCTAAGGGAGGAGCTAAGTCAACTTGGCTTGACTAACATGCACCTGAGAATTCCATCTAAACTGTCTACGTTAATGGCTATCTTTAGTAACGGATTTCAGTTAATCAGTCTATTGATTTTCATCTTAACCTTTGGAGCACTGACTTTAATTAGCCAAATTAGCCAATTACGGTCGTCGGGCATTCGCCTCATTTCAGGAGAGAAACGGTGGTCCATTTTCCTTAGACCAGTTGGTGAGGATTTGAAAGGGATAGCTGTTGGTTTCAGTTTAGCTGGCGTGCTCACTGTTGTTTTGCAAAAAATTCTGTCGCTTCCAAAGGAATCTCTAATGACCATAGGAGCAGGCTTGCTCAGTTATAATCTCATCTTGATGTTAATCTCTCTATTTTTCGCCCAACTCTTCGCAGTTGGGATAAAAAAGGTACACCTGATGCAGATTATAAAAGGGCAAGTGCCTGTCAGAGGAATCATTAGTTTGATTTTAATCGGTCAACTATTAGCGGTTATTATTGTGACGCTGGGAATAGGGAGTAGCTTAAAGTATTCCCAAGCCTGGCAACAGCATCGGATTGGACAAGAGGTTTGGAGTCAGGAAAGGCAGCTGACTATCCTAGCGACTAGTCGTGAAGGGATAACGATAGGTTTAGATGAAAAGGCTCAAAGGCAGCGTAGAACGTGGTACCAATTGATGGTTCAGGCTGTTTCAGAACAAAAGGCTTTCTTATCTAGACACCAGTTAATTGACCGTACTTTGCAAAATGGCATGGCTTCCTCCAAAAATTTGACAACCTCTACAGAATGGCACGATTACAGCCCGAATGGCAATGTCCTTATCGTCACACCGCAATACTTGGAGCGTCAAAACATTCCTGTAGATACAACTATTGAGCAAAAGATGAATCACCTTGATGTAGGGGAGTTTGTCTTGTTGTTGCCTGAACACCTCCGTTCAGAGGAAGAACATTATAAATCTGTTTTTGAAGACGACTTAACCAGTCGCATGTCTAGTCAAGATGAACGACAGCAAATGACTGCTACGGTAGGTTATTTGGAATCAGGTCAGGATCGTTTTGTGTATAATACGACCCCTATTTCTTACCAGCAGTTTTTGAAAGATCCAATCATCATTGTTATAACACCCCAATCAACTGGTCCACAGTCCATTTGGTTTTGGGTAGACGCAGTACAGAACTATGTTCTCTTTAATCAATTGTCTGATGCCCAGGAGCTTATCCAGAGACAAGGTATTGAAAATTGGGTCTCAGAAATGCCATCGGGATATAACAACTACATCACATTATCGAATAATATCCAGAGGGAACGTTGGGTAATGTTGGCGGGAGCGGTGCTTGGGATTGCAACTTCGATTTTGCTGTTTAACACTATGAATAGGCTCTACTTTGAAGAATTTAGACGTGCCATCTTTATCAAACGGATTGCAGGTCTTAGATTCTTAGAAATCCATCGTACTTACCTCTTGGCTCAACTGGGTGTGTTTTTACTGGGATTTGTGGCGAGTGTATTCCTTCAGGTAGAGGTAGTGGTTGCTTTTTTAGTCTTATTGCTCTTTATTGGTGTATCTCTTTTACAACTACATGTCCAAATGCAGAAAGAAAACAAGATGTCCATGCTTGTTTTGAAGGGAGGTTAATATGATTGAACTTAAACGGGTAAGTAAGTCTTTTGGAGAAAGAGAGTTGTTTTCGAATCTTTCAATGACATTTGAGGCTGGGAAAGTCTATGCCTTGATCGGTTCAAGCGGTAGTGGGAAAACAACCTTAATGAACATGATGGGGAAATTAGAACCTTATGATGGGACGATTTTTTACCGAGGTAAAGACTTGGCCAGTTATAAGTCGAGTGATTTTTTCCGTCACGAATTGGGTTACCTCTTCCAGAACTTTGGCTTGATTGAAAATCAAACCATAGAAGAAAACCTTAAACTAGGTCTCGTTGGTCAAAAGTTGAGTCGGTCGGAGCAACGATTGAAACAGAAGCAGGCCTTAGAACAGGTCGGTCTGTCTTACCTTGACCTCGATAAACGTATTTTTGAGTTATCTGGCGGAGAGTCGCAGCGGGTTGCTTTGGCAAAAGTTATCTTAAAGAATCCACCCTTTATTTTGGCAGATGAACCGACGGCTTCCATAGATCCGGCAACCTCTCAGTTGATTATGGAGATATTGTTGTCTCTTAGAGATGATAATCGGCTAATCATTATCGCGACCCACAATCCGACAATCTGGGAAATGGCTGATGAAGTGGTCACTATGGATAGTCTGAAATAAAAATCCCCTGTTTCAATAGCATTTTAAGTTACCGAAATATTATCTTGACTTGATACTTGAAGTTAATTTAGGATTGAAGTTTATTAATTCTGGCTCTTTGTCAACTGTAGTGGGTTGACCCACTTAACACCGAGAGAGGACAGTTCTTGTCTTCTCTCGTTTTATGTTTATGGCAATGAAAATGCGAGTTTTGTCTTTTCAAAGTTTCTGAAA
>NZ_JBGTZB010000021.1:0-37228 GCF_041807825.1 Streptococcus sp. E24BD
CGTCGCATTCGTCGTATCATGAAGCGATTGAATCTCGTATCTGTTTACCAGAAAGCCAGCTTCAAACCGCATGCCAAAGGGAAAAATGACGCACCCATTCCAAACCTCTTAGCCAGACAATTCAACAAAGAAAGACCACTGGAAGCGATTGTAACAGACTTAACTTATGTCCGTGTTGGCAAGCGATGGGCTTATGTTTGCTTGATGATTGACCTCTTCAACCGTGAAATCATTGGTCTGTCAGTCGGTTGGCAGAAGACTGCAGAGTTGGTTAAACAAGCCATCCAAAGCATTCCTTACGCCCGGACAAAGGTCAACCTCTTCCACTCGGATCGGGGCAAGGAGTTCGATAATCAGTTGATTGATGAGATGCTTGAAACCTTTGGCATTACCCGTTCCCTCAGTCAAGCGGGCTGTCCCTATGATAATGCCGTCGCTGAGAGCACCTACCGCTCTTTCAAACTGGAGTTTATCAACCAGGAGACCTTCCAGTCACTAGAAGAACTAACCCTTAAAACCAAGGACTATGTCCACTGGTAGAACCATCATCGCATTCACGGTAGTCTCGATTACCAAACACCTATGGTTAAGCGAGTTATCGCTTAACAAAAACACTTTATAAAAATTGTACAGAAAAGGGGTGCCTTTTCATTAATCTAGATTGATAATACAATAGTTCTGTGATATACTAGTAAGGTAAATTAGGAACCTGAGAAATAGGTTTAGAAAGAGGTATATATGTCTTCACGTAAGATTACAAAAGTTTGTCGTCTAGCTCTAGCCACTGCACTACTAGCAGGAACGCTATCAACAGCCACACCTGTTTGGGCGGAAGAATCGACAGCAGCTCAGAGATTGGGAAAAGTTCTTAATGGTGGAAAAATTGACGATCAAAAAGCTAAAGAAGTTAAAGAAGTTCTTCAAGACTTTACTATCGAGGAATTGAATAAAGCGGTTAAAGTTCCAAGCGGACTTGATATTCTTGTTAATAATAATACGGATGCTAAGGTTCAGCTGTATAGGCTGATTTTGGAAGAATTTGGAAGACGTCACCTTAGCGAAGGTCAAGAAAATATTGCAGATGAACTTAGAGACAAGGTAAAACAGCTTGAGGAAATAGGAAGGACTGTAAAACAGTTACAAGAGGAACTTAAACAAAGGGAAGAACAGTTTATCAGTAGGGTTGATGAACTGAGTAAAGCAAAGGAACAGTTACAACGTGAAAAAGACGAACTAGCTTCTAAACTTGACAAAAACGATACAGAACAAAAAAACCATCAGTTGCAAGAAGAATTGAAAAAAGTAAAAGCTCAGTTAGAAGATAACAAAGAAAAAGCCAAACAATTAGAGGAATACCTTTCTGAAAAAGAAAAGGAACAAATCAAATCTGATATCGAAGTCAAACGTCTTAGAGATGAGAA
Organism: Streptococcus sp. E24BD; assembly: GCF_041807825.1. Lineage (NCBI taxonomy): Bacteria > Bacillati > Bacillota > Bacilli > Lactobacillales > Streptococcaceae > Streptococcus > Streptococcus sp. E24BD. Next base: position 1,422 of record NZ_JBGTZB010000021.1, read on the forward strand.
AACTAGTTTAGAACATCAAAAGAAAGGTTTGGAATCTGAAAAGGCTAATTTAGAGCAACGTATTGCTAAAGCGAATCAAGACACACAACAACTCCAAGCCGATCGTGAGGAAGCTCGCAAAGAAAAAGATGAGTTGCAGAAACAAAAAGATGATTTAGAGTCTCAAAAAAATAATTTAGCAAGAATAATAGAGACTTTAGAAACACAGAAAAAGAATCTGGAAACAGAAAAACAGAAATTAGAAGAAGCTCTGAAAGATAAACCTGATGGGAAAGCTCAACTTGAAAACATGAAGCTTAAAGAAGAGCAGGAGCGTCTAAGTGCAGAAAAAGAACGCTTAACCGCAGAACTTGAGAAAGAAAAGGCAAAACAAGCCGAGCTGAGCACACAACTAACCGATAGTCAGAAAAAACTCAGCGAGAAATCAGCAGAAGTAGACACGTTGAAACAAAAAGAGCAAGCCCTATTAACTGAAGAAGCTGATTTGGAAACTAAGAAAGCTCAGTTAGAGACTGATAAAGCTGAACTAGAAGACAAAGTCAAGTCACTTGAAGAACAGTTAGCTAAAAAACCTCAGCCAAACGAGCAAATGCTTGAGCAAGACCAGCAAAAACTTGAGGATTTGCAGAAACAATTGGCAGACTTAGAGGGTAAGAACGAAGACTTGATGACTCAAAAGTCTAACTTGGAAAAACAACTGCAATCTAAAGACGACGAAGCTGTTAAACAAAAACAAGACCTAGAACGTCGCTTGTCTGAAAACCAAGCCAACTTACAGAAGTTGCAGTCAGAGCATGATAAATTGGCAGACGAACTTAAAGATTCTCAAGATGCCGTAAAACAATTAGAAGACGAACTTGCTAGGTTAAGCAAAGAAAATCTTAATCTTAAAAAGAGCTTATCAGAGGTGCAAGCAAATGGACAGGAATTGCAATCTGAAAAAGATCGTCTGTCTAAAGAGCTTGAAAAATCAGAAGCCTTAGTTGGTGAGTTGAAAGCAAGACTTGCTGAGCTGAAAAAACCAGATGATAGGATGGAGCAACCGAAAGCTGAGCAACCTAAAGTACCAAATTCTGAAGGTGGAAAACCAAAAGAAAAAGAAGAGCAAATCAAACCAATTTTGCCTGTCGAGCCTGAAAAACAGCCTAAGTCAGACGAGAAAAAAATCGGTAAAACCGAACCTTTGATCAATGAAGATAAACCACAGTTTGAACTCGATAAAGATCATGATGGTGATGGGCATACTAGTCGTAGTGAGCTGGATGCCGGTACTAATCCATTAGATTCAGCATCTGTCCCACGACTGATGCGCAATCAAAATATGCCGAAACCTGATAAAAGGATGGTTAAAGCTGACCCTGTGGTTAAATCAAGCGATAAGCAGCGGACAGTTATGCCTGCCACCCAAGCAGCGCCTATGCCTAAGTCAACAGACAAAGGCATGAAGAAACAGTTACCAAATACCGGTACTAGTTCAACTGATTTGTTGCAATACCTCGGCTTATTGACTGGATTCACAGGACTTCTTGCTTATTCAAGAAAAAGAAAAAACTAGTCTCAAAGCTTGAACAAGAGATGATAAACACAATAAACCGAGCTGGAAACGGCTCGGTTTTCGTGTGTAATCGTGTTGTTGACTATTCCTCTTTTTTCTGATATTTGGCTAAAATGTTCTGGATAGCCACAAGGTGTGGCTTGCTTTCTTCTTGAAATAGGCGGAGCTTGTAGTTGATGTCTTTGCTTAGTTGATTCAGCGCTGGCAGGCTGTTTTGAACCTCTGTGACATCTGCTTTTACTTGGTCAAGCTTGTCCTGACTGTCGGTTAGGGTAACTCTGGCTTTAGCTAGTTGTTTAATCAGTCTGACTCGGTTCTGATAAAGTTGATAACCAATTCCTGTCAGCACAGACAGCCAAAGAAGTGAACGGAGTTTTTTCATCTTAGTTGACCTCCTGTTGGATGTGCTTGGCCAGCTCTGCTAATTTCCCAAAATCAGGCTCATGTTGAGCAAAGCGAATATCCAAGCCGTCACCAGACGCAAATCGTGGTAAGAGGTGGATATGGGCATGAAAAACCGTCTGACCTGCAGCTTCTTCGCTGTTGTTAATTAGGTTGATGCCGTCTGCGCCTGTTGTCTTGACCAAGGCTTGCGCCAGTTTTGGTACGACCCCAAAGACCTGATGAGCAGTGTCAGCGCTCATGTCAAGAAGATTTTTGCAGTGCTGTTTAGGGATAATCAGCGTATGCCCAGGGGTTACTTGAGTGATATCAAGAAATGCCAGTACCTGTTCATCCTCATAAATCTGACTTGAGGGGATGGCTCCTGAGACGATTTGGCAAAAAATACAGTCTGTCATGGGTTGAAACCTCCTAAAATAGCTAAATTTTGTTATACTTAATACAAGTATAGCAAAGAAAGAGAGAAAAGTCTTGTTACGGGTTGAAAACATCACAGGTGGTTATCATCATCTGCCTGTCTTAACAGAAGTGAGTTTTGAGGTCAAGAGTGGCGAACTGGTCGGTCTCATTGGTCTAAATGGGGCTGGCAAGTCAACGACGATTAAGGAAATTATCGGTCTCTTACGTCCAGACAAGGGTAGGATTAGTCTAGGTGGTCTGACCTTGGCTGATGATGCCATAGCTTATCGGAAAAAAATTGGCTTTATTCCTGAGAGTCCGAGTTTATACAGTGAGTTGACCCTGCGTGAGCATTTAGAGACAGTAGCCATGGCTTATGATTTGCCTATCGAGCTAGTCATGACAAGGGCGGAGGGTTTGTTGACCCTGTTTCGTTTATCGGATAAATTGGACTGGTTTCCCACTGATTTTTCAAAAGGGATGCAACAAAAAGTCATGCTGATTTGTGCCTTTGTGGTAGAGCCAGAGCTGTTTATCATTGATGAGCCCTTTTTAGGGCTTGATCCTCAGGCAATTGCTGATTTGATGACCTTGCTAGCAGAGCAAAAAGCAGCTGGGAAAGCGATTTTGATGAGCACCCATGTTTTGGACACAGCGGAGCGCATCTGTGACCGTTTTGTCCTCCTTCACCAAGGACGCGTGCTGGCCCAGGGCAGTCTTGCTGACTTGCGGGAACAGTTTGGGGATTATCAGGCTAGCCTTAACAGCATGTATTTGCACTGGACGAGGGAGGCCTGAGATGAGGGATCTCTTTGAAGAACGGCGTCGTTCCTTTTATCAGCGCCTAACCACTTATCTGCCTTACGTTTTCAATGACCATTTTGTTTTGGTTCTCATGGTTGGGTTGGGGGTTCTGCTCTATCAGTACCGAGAATTGTTGAATAATCCGCCTATTTTCTCGTTTTGGCTTTATGGGCTCCTCTGCGTCTTCGGGCTTGGTTTACTTAGTGTTGGGCAGGTGGCGACCTACATCTTGCCCCCGGATCGCCATTACCTCTTAACTAAGGAGACTGTTTTGGTTGGTTTGGTTAAGGAGGCCAATAGCAGAGCTGCTCTCTTTGGAAGCCTTGTTCAACTGGCTGGGTGGTGCTTGCTCTATCCCTTGCTTCATCAGCTGGGCTGGTCAGTCTGGGGCTTTGTCGCATTTTTGATTGTCGTGACGGTGGTTAAGTTAATTCTTGCCAATCGTCGCTTGATGAGGCTTGGTCGTCAAAATGGTCTTGACTGGGATAAACTGGTAACAACTGAAGTGCAGCGACAACAGCGACTCTTGCAGTTTTTTGCCCTCTTTACCAATGTCAAAGGCATCACCAGTAGTGTGAAAAGACGCCCCTACCTTAATGTTTTGAATAGATTTGCTCCAAAAGGGCAAGGAAAGCTGTATCATCAGCTGTTCTGGCGAGCCTTTTTACGCAGTGGTGACTATCTGGGCTTGTTTTTGCGGTTGACAGGATTAGCTATGCTCAGTTTATTTGGGGTGTCCAGTCCCTACCTGGGGGCAGGTCTGGCTGGTATGTTGAACTTTTTACTGAGTTTTCAACTGTTAGCTTTGTCCAATCACTATGACCATCACTATTTGCTAAAGGTAATGCCTCTAGCAGGTTTTGGTCAGAAAACGGCCCTGCTCTGGCTGATACGGCGACTAAGTCTGGTAGCGCTTCTGATTGAGTTGCCTTTTGCCAAAACATGGTCTGCCGCTCTGCTATTAACCGCCATCAACGTGGTAGTCCTCTATGCCTACATGCCTCATAAAGCAGAACGAATGATTGACGAGACGGCTTAAAACAGGTAAAATAAATAAGATGGAAATAAGGAGAAATCTTGTGACAAACGATAAAGAGTTAACATTAGCCCCTTTGAAAGGTAAGAGCGGGCAAGCTTTTCTAGGAACGTATCCCAATGGGGATCGGGTGTTTGTGAAGATGAATACGACCCCAATCTTAGCCGCTTTGGCTAAGGAACAAATTGCGCCCCATCTCTTGTGGACCAAACGGACACCAAACGGTGATACCATGAGTGTGCAGGAGTGGTTGGACGGTAGGCTGTTGGAGCGCGCTGACATGACGAGCAAGCAGATTGCGCAAATTTTAGCACGTCTGCACCAGTCAAAACAACTCCGCAATCAGCTGTTACAGCTTAATTACCGCATCGAAAACCCTTATGACTTGTTAGCAGAGTGGGAAAAAAATGCTCCGCTCCAATTAAGAGAAAATTCTTACCTTCAGACCATTGTTCAAGAATTGAAGCGTCAACTGCCAGACTTCAAAGCCGATTTGGCAACAATTGTTCACGGTGATGTGAGACACACGAACTGGGTGATTACAACCAGTGGCATGATTTACCTGGTAGATTGGGATTCAGTGAGGTTGACTGATCGTATGTACGATGTTGCCCAGATTCTTAGTCACTATGTGCCAAAAGCGCATTGGCAGGAATGGCTGGTTTATTACGGTTACAAGTACAACGATTTAGTGCTTAATAAATTTTATTGGTATGGGCAATTTTCTTATCTGTCTCAGATTTTAACCTTTTTTGAGTTGAGAGAGATGGATAAGGTCAATCAAGAAATCTATGACCTTCGCCAATTTAGAAATGGAATCAAAAACTGATGCGTGTCAGAAATCGAAAAGGGGCAGCGGATTATTTAGCTGCCAATCCCCAGTACGTTATCCTCAACCCTGAAGACAGTAAGGGCAAATGGCGTCAGGTGTTTGGGAATAATCATCCGATTCATATCGAGGTTGGTTCTGGTAAGGGACGATTTATCACAGGTATGGCTGCCCAAAACCCTGATATTAACTATATCGGCATTGATGTTCAGCTCTCAGTGCTTAGCTATACTTTAGACAAGGTTTTAGAGAGCGATTTGCCTAATATCAAGTTGCTGCGTGTTGATGGATCCAGCCTGACCAATTACTTTGAGGCCGGAGAAATTGACTTGCTCTACCTTAACTTTAGTGACCCTTGGCCAAAAACACGCCACGAAAAACGGCGCTTGACCTACAGGAGCTTTTTAGAAACGTTTGAGCAGATTTTGCCACCTGGCGGTGAAATTCACTTCAAAACAGACAATCGTGGGCTCTTTGAGTATAGTTTGGCGAGCATGTCTCAGTATGGTATGGTGCTCAATCAGGTTTGGTTGGACCTACATGCCAGTGATTACGAAGGCAATGTTATGACCGAGTACGAGGAAAAATTTTCCAAAAAAGGTCAGGTCATCTACCGCCTAGAAGCACAGTTTGACAAGCCCAAAAAAGTATGATAGACTAATGAGGTAGTTTTAGCGATACGATATGGTCGCAAGACTATCTTGCTTATGGAGAGGTCGCATAGTGGCTGAGTGCGCTGGCTTGGAAAGCTAGTAGTCCTTAACGGGGCTCGGGGGTTCGAATCCCCTCCTCTCCTTTTTAACCCCTTGATAAATCAAGGGTTCCAGAGATGACCTCAATAATATGATAAACTCCTTCGCAAAGTGACAGCGAAGGAGTTTATTGTTGATGGTCTCTCGTCAGGTGAATGCCAAATGTTTATCGTGTGACGACGCTGACTTCCTTTTTATTTACCTGCAAATATGGTACAATAAGCCTATGACATTAGAAATCTTTGACACTCATACCCACCTTAACGTGCCCACTTTTGATGGACGTGTGGCAGACGAATTAGCATTGGCAAAAGAGCTGGGCGTAATCACCCACAATGTGGTTGGTTTTGACCGGTCGACCATCGAACGCGCCATTGAACTGGCGGATCAGCATCCTGAGATTTACCTGACCTTGGGCTGGCATCCGACGGAAGCTGGCAGCTACACCGATGATGTCGAGGCTTTTTTGCGTGATAAGCTCCGTCACCCCAAGGTCATCGCGCTTGGCGAGATTGGGCTGGATTATTACTGGATGGAGGATCCTAAGGACGTGCAGGAAGCTGTCTTTCGCCGTCAGGTTCAGCTGTCCAAAGAGCTGGACTTGCCCTTTGTGATCCACACACGAGACGCCTTAGAGGACACGCTGACCATCATTGAGAGCGAGGGCGTGGGTCCTCGTGGTGGCATTATGCATTCTTACTCGGGCTCTTGGGAAATGGCAGAGCGCTTTATCGAGCTAGGGATGATGATTTCTTTGTCGGGAGTAGTCACCTTTAAGAAGTCTATCGAACTGCACGAAGTGGCGAAGAAGATTCCTTTGGACAAGTTACTCGTCGAAACGGATGCTCCATACCTAGCCCCAGTCCCTAAACGTGGTAAGGAAAACAAGACGGCCTATACCAGATACGTTGTGGACTATATCGCAGAGCTCAGAGGCATGACCAGCGAAGAGGTCGCACGCATCACGACAGAAAATGCAAAGAGGTTTTTCAAACTTGACTGATAAAATCACGATACAAGAAGTCCTTGTCGTAGAAGGCAAGGATGATACCGCCAACCTCAAACGTTTTTACGAGGTGGAGACCTATGAGACCCGTGGTTCGGCGATTTCAGACGAGGATTTGGAGCGCATTGAGGCGCTCCATGACCTGCGAGGGGTGATTGTCTTTACAGACCCAGACTACAATGGGGAGCGGATTCGCAAGATCATCAGCTCTGCTATTCCCACCGTCAAACACGCCTTTCTCAACCGTGACGAGGCAGCCCCACGCTCAAAAACCAAGGGGCGGTCGCTAGGTGTTGAACATGCCAGTTTTGAGGACTTGGAAAAGGCGTTGGCTGGGGTGCGTGGCTACTATGATGATGAGGACCATTTTGACATCAGGCAGGCAGACCTCATTCGGCTGGGGCTCCTGATGGGAGCAGATAGCCGACAGCGCAGGGAGTACCTCGGTCAGAACCTACGCATCGGCTACACCAATGGCAAACAGCTCCTCAAACGCCTGAGACTGTTTGGTGTGACCTTGAAAGAGGTGGAGGAGTGTATGGGGGAGTATGGTATTTAGATGGGTAAAGTATTTTTTTCGTGGCAATCAGATTTGCCAAATTCTACCAATAGAAGTTTTATTGAGTCTATTGTGGAAAAAGCTATCAAGCAAGTTAATGATGAAATAGAGTTCTCTCTGGAAACAACTGTTGATAGGGATACAAAAAATATTTTAGGCAGTCCAGATATAGCAAACACTATTCTTGAAAAGATATCAAAAAGTGATATTTTTATTGCGGATATTTCCATTATCAATAATGAGAGTAAAGGTAGAAAAACCGCTAATCCTAATGTACTTTTTGAATTAGGGTATGCTGTAAATGAGCTTGGTTGGGATAGGGTAATATGTTTATTTAATTCTGATTTTGGTGATGTATCAGATTTACCATTTGATTTGCGAAATAGACGTGTTATCAGATACGATACAACTAATCGTGCTAAAACTAAGCAGGAACTAGTTAAAGTAATTGTAAAAATTATTAAATCTAATTCTAGTTTGTTGGAGATTAGAAGAGAAGTTAGTGATTATTATAGCATCAACATCTATTCGTGTTTTATCACTATTTTAAGTCGAATACTTAAAGTGTTGTTTGGCAATGCTACTGAATGTACTATTGGAAACATAAGTAAATTATTTTTACTTGATGTTTCAGATATAGAAAAACAAATGTCACAAAGCCAATTAGGTTTTAATCTTTTTCGTAGCTATGAGAAGACTGTGGATATTCTAGTTGATGAGTTAGATAGAATTGTTTCCATAAATCATTTTAATGCTAAACTGTATGTCCCGATAATTCAGTTAATTAAAGAGCTAAAATCTTATAATCTATATTTGAATAGAGAGAGGCAATTGAATAATTACATGCAAGAAGATTCTGAGGAGTCCATTTATAAACTGGTTGGAGGAGAAAACAATCGGTATATTCTAGGCAAGTTATTAAATGATGAACAGATACAAGTTATTGATTTTGGTGATGTTAAGCGTAAAGATCATATAGATAATTCCTTATACTATTACGATTTAGATGGACATTGGGTACAATTTTACTCGCTTCATTTTAAAAATTGTATTGATAAAATTAGTAAGTTTGTAGAGATTAATGGCGGAGAGTTTCTTATAGATAATACGGTAATACTACTAGGCAATAGAAAAAATACTAAACAGGATAATTGAAAATATAACATGAACATCGCAGATAAAAACGTTACCCGTGCTATTTTGGACCGTCACGGGTTTACCTTTAAGAAGTCTTTCGGTCAGAACTTTTTGACCGATACCAATATTTTGCAGAAGATTGTTGATACCGCCGAGATTGATGAGACCGTCAATGTCATCGAGATTGGACCTGGTATTGGGGCTTTGACCGAGTTTTTGGCAGAGCGTGCCGCTGAGGTCATGGCTTTTGAAATTGATGACCGCCTGATTCCCATCTTGGCGGATACGCTGGGGCGGTTTGATAATGTCCAAGTTGTTCATGCGGACATTTTGACGGTGGACTTGCAGACCCAAATCAAGCAGTTTAAGAACCCTGACCTGCCTATCAAGGTGGTGGCAAACCTTCCCTATTACATCACGACGCCCATTCTCATGCACCTGATCGAGTGCAAGATTCCTTTTGCTGAGTTTGTGGTCATGATGCAAAAGGAGGTCGCTGACCGCATTTCCGCAGAGCCTAACACCAAGGCCTACGGCAGCCTCTCCATAGCTGTCCAGTACCACATGACTGCCAAGGTCGCCTTCATCGTGCCCCGCACGGTCTTTGTGCCGGCCCCCAACGTGGACTCGGCCATCCTCAAGATGGTTCGTCGTCCTGAGCCCTTGGTCAGCGTTAAGGACGAAGATTATTTCTTTCGTATCGCCAAGGCCAGCTTTGTTCACCGTCGCAAGACCTTGTGGAACAACCTGACCAACCATTTTGGCAAGTCAGAGAAGGTGAAGGACAAGCTCACGCAGGCGCTTGGCATGGCAGAGCTAGAAGCCTCTGTCCGTGGCGAAGCCCTGACCCTAGCGGACTTTGCTAGATTAGCGGATAGCCTGCAAGAAGCAGGATTATAGGTTTGATTAACTGTCCTTTTTAAGGGCAGTTTTTTGCTCTGCTATTACCTTTAAAACTACTTCAAAGGAAATCCACTGACATAAACAGTGTGCTTAAAAAGCTCCATAAGATGTAGTGACTTAACTGACTATAATCTTATAGAGCTTTAAAATGAAGATAAATCTGTTAACCTATAATCGTTACTAATTTTGTTTACTTAACGTGATAAGAGACGATCAAGAGCCCTAACGCACTTCTAAGCTGGCAAAAGGTGTAAAAACTGTTCTCAGCCTGTGCAGTGACTAACTCCTTAAAAGGTTAAAACTGAGGTGTTCAACTTTGCTAGTTTAACGATTAATGTTGTCTTGTGTGGCTCGTCCTTCATTGAGCAGGGCTTGGACAATTTTTTCATCACGCAATTTAACCGAATCATTGATGGTTTCTGCAGACTTGATGATAGCTGTTTCCAGTTGCGCTCGTTGGTTGCGCCCTTGGTCAATGGCGGCAATGATGCCGTTATTTTGTGCAATAAGGCTCTCCGCAATGGCAGTGACAGACGCGAGATTAAGGGTTGGGCGTTGGGCAGCATTTTCCAAAGCAGGAATAGCCTCCTTGCTGGTTTCTGCTAGCATTTGCAGGGCCGCATTGTTGGCATTGACGATAGCGTCCGCTGTTGCACCAGAGCGGACAGACTGTTGAAGGATGCCCAGTTGAGCGATAGAGAGCTTCATGGTTGGGATGGTGTTGCGACGCAACATGCCTAGTTTTTGTCGCATGTCAGATGATACTTTGACGAGATTGCGCATTTGAGGTGTTGTTGCCCATGCCACATAAAGACGGCTGACATACTCTGTATGTTGTTGTTCGAGTGTGTTGACGACCTCGGTTAGACGGGCTAGTTCCTCAGATTTGACATGATAGTCAGCTGATTGTAGGTCAAGGTTGGCTACCTGATGGTGAAGATCCAAGGCACGATTGGAAGCCTCTTTCTGAGTGGCTTCCAGGAAGGCAACCACACCGACTAAGTTCTCGATAGATTTTGTGTTTTCTTCGATAAGCATCTCAGCTGAGACGATGTTACGTGCTAAGGTATCCTCTTGCTTCACCACATGGGCAGCCATGCTGTCCATTTTTTGTTCGATGTTCTGAGCATCGAAGTAAAACTCTTGAAGGGTGTTTTTGCCCTGTTTGAACATTTTTTGGAAAAAATTGGGTTTTTGCTCCAAATCCGCTGGCTTGATGTCCTTGTATTTGGCAACAAAACCGTTGAGTTCACGGTTGGTGTTTTGGAGCAGGTCATCAACTTGAGGAATGTCTAGTTTCTTTTGTTCAGACAAGATGTGATTGACGGTTTTATTAACCTCTTCGACGGCGGCTTGACCGAAATCTAGCAAGGCATTCTGGTCAGTGATGAAACTGTCGACTAGCTGTGGTGCTCGTTCGGTAATCGCTGTTTGTTGTTCAGGTGTTAACTTATCCAGAAAGCCCACCTGCCCTGTTCCTAACTCCTTGGTTGTTTGGATGATTTCAGTTGTTTTATCAACCTTTCTGACAGCATTGTTGGCAATTTTATCAATATCAAAATTAAATTGGCTCATAGGATCTCCTTAGGTTTGATTGGCTAGACAGTTGAGTTGAGCAGTCGTAGATTGACTTCGAACTCGTGCATAGCATTTTCATTGAGTTGGCGGACTTGTTCTTTTAAATCGTTGGCGAAGCGCTCGATGGTTTCTTGGGCTGTGGTCAAGCGTTTCTCAGCGTCATAGTAATGGTTTGGGTGCTCTTTGATGGTAAGGTAACCAGTTAGGATGCTGTTAAATCGCAACATGCTAGTCTGATGAAGTTCTAGCAATTCAGCCTGATTAGCGAGTTGGCTTTTCTTGATTTGCTCCTTAATGAGCTGGCTATCTTGTCTAATCTGATAGACAGCTGCACTGATTTCAGGAGCGATTTGCTTAATGTTGTGTTGATCTGGCAATTGACTTTCCCAGTCATGCTGTAACTGATGCAAGGTATCCTGAATCAGTTGTCGCTCAGTAGCGATGCGGGTCATCAAGCGTTGAAAGGTCGCCAGGTCTAACCTGTTTTTTTGTTGATTAAGCTGATCTGCCAGTTGCTCTAGTTCTGTCAAGACCTCAGGTGCTGATGCCTTATAGGCGGCGTGTTGCTTGGATTCGGCTAACGCCTTTAACCGAGACACGCTGCCATCAAGCTGTTTAACAGTGGACTTGATTTGGTCAATCGTTGGCAGGGCTGCGACTCGTTGACCGCTTAATTTCTGCTGCTGGCGAGTGGATAATTGGTTGGATACGGCATAGCCACCCCAGAGTAGCCCAGTAAATCCAAATAAAGCCCCAAAAAACTCAGTGTAGCTAAGCGGAAGAAAAGCACATAGGGCAATTAAAAAAATGGTGTAGGGCCGTCGATTGGCTGGCAAAGTTCTGCGATTAATCTGCTTTTTTAGCGACCAAAACATGATTAAACTAATACCAGAACCAACCAAGAAAGGATTGTTGCCCAATGTTCCCCAAAATACTAGGGATAGGACAGCTGTGAATCGCCAGAATAATCGATTAGTTCTCATCTTTACGCTCCTTTTGGCTCATCAGCCGTAAACTCACCTCAAAATCACTTAACTCCTTCTCGTTGAGTTCTTTTAAGGTGTCATCCAAGTCCAAATCAAATTGTTCCAGAGCTGTTTTTGCTCGTTCCAAGCGTTCTTGCGCTTGATAGAAATCTTTCGGAGACGCTTTGATGTTCAGATAACCTGACAAAATGTCTTCGAACCGATTCATGTTGGTGTCATGCAAAGCGGTGAGCTCAGATTGATTGGGGATCGTTTTGATTTTTTCACGGATAATACGGTCATCCATGCGAATATTGCGATAGCAAGTTAACAATTCTGGAGCCAGCTGAAGCACGCGCTCCTCCTCGGGGTTCAACGGCTCACTATCCGTGGATAAGCCTAGTCGGTTCAATTCTGTCGTAATCTCGCCAGTCACTTGAGTGACTTTTTTTGACACACGCTGGTAGATTTCTTGCCCCATGTCCTCTTTGAGTTGGTCAGCCTCATTTTGGATGGTTTTTAGTTGGGGCAAAAGCTGGCGCGCCAACACGCCGTATTGGGTGTACTCTTTTTGGGACTGATAGTCCTCAAGCAAGCTTACTTGGCGATCGGCGCGTTTAATCTTACCTTTGAGGTCTTGCAAGCGAGGGTTGGGGCTTTGGCTAGGCAGTCTTCTTTGTTTAGCCACTAATTGATAGATAACAAATCCGATAGCACCCGCTAGTATTAAGGGTAAGGTAGCAAGTAAAGCGCCCATACCAAGCATTGCTAGGACGACATAAAGAACAATCTTTTCGTCTTTCATCCGCTTTACTCTGTGTTTTGTCATTGTTGTCCTTTCCGTATACTATCTTACCTTATATTTTAGCTAAAAACAGACAACTTTACAAGAAATTACTGTGATTTTAGCCTGTCTGTGTTTATTCAAAAGCAACCTTTGACATGAAAACTTTACGTTCTAAAAAATGACAACGTTTTTTAAATTAAAAAGCGAACCAATATAGGTTTTTATTGATTTTTTAACAAAAAAAGCTTATAATGTTTTAGGATAGAACGCACTAGGCTTGTGCATGTAGCGAGCCAAAAGAAAGGTGAACAAGAAATGACAGCAGTTGTTGTAGTAGGCACCCAGTGGGGTGACGAAGGAAAAGGCAAGATTACAGATTTCTTGGCAGCGGAGGCAGAGGTTATCGCCCGCTACCAAGGCGGAGACAATGCAGGACATACCATCGTTATTGATGGTAAAAAGTTCAAGCTACACTTGATTCCGTCCGGGATTTTCTTCCCTGAAAAGACGGCTGTTATCGGAAATGGGATGGTGGTCAATCCCAAGGCGCTGGTTAAGGAGCTAGACTACCTTCATGGTGAGGGAGTGACGATGGATAATCTGCGGATTTCAGATCGTGCGCACATCATTTTGCCTTACCACATCAAGCTTGATCAGTTACAAGAAGAGGCAAAAGGTGACCAAAAAATCGGCACCACCATCAAGGGGATTGGTCCAGCCTATATGGACAAGGCAGGTCGTGTTGGTATCCGTATTGCGGATTTGCTGGATAAAGAGGTCTTTGCAGAGCGGTTGCGTGTGAACTTGGCAGAGAAAAATCGCCTCTTTGAAAAGTTCTATGAAGCAGATACCTTGGATTTTGAGGAAATTTTTGAAGAATACTACTCCTACGGTCAGCAAATCAAGCAGTATGTGACGGATACCTCTGTCGTGCTTAATGATGCGCTTGATACGGATAAGCGGGTGCTCTTTGAAGGCGCTCAAGGTGTCATGTTGGACATTGACCAAGGAACCTATCCGTTTGTGACGTCATCGAACCCTGTCGCTGGTGGGGTGACCATCGGCTCTGGTGTCGGACCAAGCAAAATCAGCAAGGTGGTTGGTGTCTGCAAGGCTTATACCAGCCGTGTTGGTGAGGGGGCGTTCCCAACCGAACTCCATGACGAGATTGGCCAGCGTATCCGTGAAATCGGAAAAGAATACGGCACGACCACAGGTCGCCCACGCCGTGTGGGCTGGTTTGACAGTGTGGTCATGCGTCATAGCCGCCGTGTTTCTGGCATTACCAACCTGTGCCTCAACTCGATTGATGTCTTGTCAGGGCTTGAGACTGTGAAAATCTGTGTGGCTTATGACCTTGATGGGGAGCGAATTGATTACTACCCGGCTAGCACCGTTCAGCTCAACCGCTGCAAGCCGATTTATGAGGAGTTGCCAGGTTGGTCCGAGGACATCACAGGTGTTCGTCGTTTTGAAGACCTACCGCTTCATGCTCAGAACTATGTCAAGCGGATTACAGAGCTGGTTGGTGTGGAACTCTTGACCTTCTCTGTCGGTCCAGACCGCGACCAGACCAATATTGTTGCAGATTTGTGGCATTAAGGCTGTATCATCTAGCTGCTTAATGAGGGGCTAGATGATTTTGTTTCAATGCTCACAAATTACAAGGAATGCTTGATTTTTGCCCCATAAAAAGGTAAAATATAGGGGATATTAGTTAGAAAGGTTATCAACGCATGACAACTATTCGATTTGATTATTCTAAAGTACTAGGGACTTTTGTTGGACAGGAGGAGTTGGATTACTTGCAACCGCAAGTGACTCTGGCAGATAAATTGCTCCGCGAAAAGACTGGTCCAGGGAGTGACTTTTTGGGCTGGTTAGATTTACCAGAGAACTATGATAAAGACGAGTTTGAGCGTATCTTAGCAGCGGCTGAGCAGATTAAGTCTGACAGCGAGGTGCTAGTGGTTATCGGTATCGGAGGCTCTTACTTGGGGGCCAAAGCAGCCATTGACTTCCTCAACCATCACTTTGCTAACTTGCTGTCTGCACAAGAGCGCAAAGCGCCTCAAATTTTGTACGCTGGAAACTCTATTTCCTCAACCTACTTGGCAGACTTGGTGGAGTATGTGGCAGATAAGGATTTCTCTGTCAACGTGATTTCTAAGTCAGGGACAACGACTGAACCAGCGATTGCTTTTCGTGTGTTTAAAGAGCTCTTGGTTAAAAAATATGGTCAAGAGGAAGCCAACAAACGCATCTATGCCACGACAGATAAGGCTAAAGGGGCGGTTAAGGTGGAGGCAGACGCCAACAACTGGCAGACTTTTGTCGTGCCAGATGATGTCGGTGGTCGCTTCTCGGTCTTGACAGCTGTAGGGCTTTTGCCGATTGCTGCTAGCGGTGCGGACATCAAACAGCTCATAGCTGGTGCCAATGCGGCCCGCCAGGCATTGACCTCAGATAAAATCACTGACAATATTGCCTACCAGTATGCAGCCTTGCGGACAGTGCTTTATCGCAAGGGCTATGTGACAGAGATTTTGGCTAACTATGAGCCATCGCTCCAGTATTTTGGCGAGTGGTGGAAGCAGTTAGCTGGTGAATCTGAAGGTAAAAACCAGAAAGGTATCTACCCAACATCTGCTAACTTCTCGACTGATTTGCACTCTTTGGGGCAATTTATCCAAGAAGGCTATCGCAACTTGTTTGAGACGGTGGTGCGTGTGGATAAGCCACGTAAAAACGTCTTAATTCCAGAGCTGGCTGAGGATTTGGATGGTTTAGGTTACCTGCAAGGCAAGGATGTTGATTTTGTTAACAAAAAGGCAACAGACGGTGTGCTACTAGCTCACACAGATGGCGGCGTGCCCAACCTCTTTGTCATCTTGAAGGAGCAGGATGCCTTTACGCTGGGTTATGCTATTTACTTCTTTGAGCTAGCCATTGCTATCACAGGTTACCTCAACAGTGTCAACCCATTTGACCAGCCAGGTGTTGAAGCTTATAAGAAAAACATGTTTGCCCTTCTTGGCAAGCCAGGCTTTGAGGAACTGTCAGATGAGCTGAATGCACGTCTATAAGCTGATAAAACAGTGCCTAGAAAAGGCTAAACGTTAGTCAGCGTAATCAACTGATTTATAGCGAAGAGAAACCTCCTGTAAATGTTTGAACCGCACCTCAAAATTAGATTTTTTCTGTTTAACTTTTTGGGGGCGGTTCAATTTTTGCCAGGGGTCTTTTTGATGCTATTGTTCACAATAGCTGAAAATGTTTTGGGTTTTATTTCTGATACAGAGATAATTTGGCGGATGACTAGCAGAAGACAAAGTACTCGTTTTTGAGGATTATCGCTGTTATTAAGTTGAAGTAGTGGTAGACTTTCCTCTATTCTTTAAGTTATTGAATATTAGGGTTAATAGCTCTTTTTTAGTCTTTCTGTACTCCGTCATCTCAACTAATAAAGTTGATGGGGACAGGCTTTTTTTTTTATTGACCAAATAAAATCAACGGCTATTTATTGATAAAAAAGACGAACTCATTTTTATGAGTTCGTCTTAGCATTTGACAGCACCTAGAGGTGCACCTAGAGGCGGTAACCGGATTTGAACCGGTGATCAAGCTTTTGCAGAGCCGTGCCTTACCACTTGGCTATACCGCCATAACAGCAACTATTATAGCCTATTTTTTCAGAATCGTCAAGACCTATTTGTGTTAGTTTGTGCTAGCATCATTTGACTAGGATAAGGGGGTTAGTGAGAGGGAGGGATAAAATTATTTACTAAAATTTCAAGTAAAAAATTGCGTCATTTTTTATTTTATGTTATAATAAGACAAAAAATAAAAACACTTTCAAAAAAGGAGAGAAAAATGAAAGACTTATGGTCTAAAAAACAGATTTTTTCCATTCGGAAATTGTCCTTGGGTGCCTGTTCGGTTGCAATCGGTTCTGTGCTATTTGCCAATGGGGGAACAGTGTTGGCAGAGACGAGCGCAACTGAGGCAAATATTGATCCAGCCGTTGCTCAGTCTTTAGAAAAAGAAACTGCTACAGAAAAGGAGCCAGCTACCGCCTTACCTGAAGGAGAAGCAGTAGAAACCTCTCCTCGTGTAGCTGACCAGCCCCTTGTTTCTAACTCACCAGCCTCTTCTCATGAACGTGAGGCTCTGATAGGCTTGTTAGCTAGTATTTCTAATGAAGATCTGTCACTCTATACAGAAGCTAGCCGAACCGCTTTTATGGGAGCCATCGAAGCAGCTCGTCAAGTTATTGCTAATGAGCAATCAACCAGCGAAGAATTGCGTGCAGCACTTGCTCAACTACACGCAGCAGCTCAGGCTTTGGAAGAAGCTCAATCTGCCTCTGAACGGGAGGTTCAGCTAACAGGTGGTGTGGTTGATACCAACCTTCAGTATACACAAGATAAATATGATACTGTTCCTTTGGCTGCACAAGGCCAGCTAACCGCTTGGCGCAACGATACAGCAACTTCTCAATTAACCATTAAGTCTGGCGAAGATGCCCTAACTAATGTTCGAGTTGAAGTGAGCGATTTTACTGACGGTACAAACACGATCAGCAAGGACAACATCACAGCACATTTTATCAAGTCAGTCCAAGCTTTCACTGGTATGCAGGGCTACGGCAGCACCACGCGTCCTATTCCAACAGGTAACCGTGCAGAAGCTAACGAGGTCATCTATCAGACGGAGCCTTTAGCTACCATGGCAGCTAATAGCCTGCAGAACGTGTGGTTGACCATCAAGGTGCCTGAGCAGGCAGTAGCAGGTCGATATACAGGTACGGTAAAAGTTCTGGCAGACCACTTAGCAACACCGCTCAGCTTTAACTATACCTTGGAAGTTGCCGATGCGACCCTAAAACCAGTGACTGACTTCAAAGATAGCTTTGATATTGAGTTATGGCAAAATCCATTTGCAGTAGCTGAGTACTACAATGTTGAGCCGTTTTCTGAAAAACATTTTGAGATTTTAAGGCCACATATGGAGCGCTATAAGGCACTGGGTGGTCATGCCGTAACAACGACCATCGTTGAGGAGGCTTGGGCAGGTCAGACTTACAGTAAAAATGAGATCAAATTCCCATCCATGATTGATTGGACCAAGAAAGCTGACGGTACCTTCAGTTTTGACTACACCAAGTTTGATAAATGGGTGGAATTTAACAAATCCCTTGGTCTCGGTGACAAGATTGTTGGCTACAGTGTGGCGCCATGGACCAATCAGTTCCGTTATTTTGACGAAGCCACTGGGCAAAAAGTGATCAGCCGCTACACCGTTGGTAGTGAGGAATACACAAAAACGTGGAATGCTTTCCTCCAAGACTTTATCGTTCATGTGGAGAGAAAAGGCTGGAAGGATCAGGTTTATATCGGTATCGACGAACGTGGGTTTGACAAACGAGCCTTTGACTTGATTGACAGTGTCCGTAGCATCGACGGCAAACCATTCAAGACAGCAGGTGCCATGGATGGCTTTGTTAACAAGCGTGAGTTAGCTATGCGAGTGACCGACCTCAATGTCGGTGCCAATGCCGTCAAGGCTCACCCTGTTGAGTTTGAAGCCTTGCGTAAAGAACGGGCGGCTCGCGGTCTTCGGACAACCATTTACACGGCAACAGGTGAGAAACCAGGGAACTTCTCTCTTAGCGCACCAGGCGAGAGCTACTGGACCATGCTC
This sequence comes from Streptococcus sp. E24BD, assembly GCF_041807825.1. Lineage (NCBI taxonomy): Bacteria > Bacillati > Bacillota > Bacilli > Lactobacillales > Streptococcaceae > Streptococcus > Streptococcus sp. E24BD. Next base: position 19,837 of record NZ_JBGTZB010000021.1, read on the forward strand.
TATGCCTATGCGGTTGGTGGTCAAGGCTTCCTGCGCTGGGCCTATGATTCATGGGTGGAAAATCCTCTGGAAGATGCTACGCACAATGCCTTTGAAACAGGCGACCCTTTCCTCGTCTACCCAGATTTGAAAACCAGTGCCAACCCAGTTTCCAAATCAACCTTACGTTTGGAAAAAATGGCAGAAGGCATTCGCGATGTCAACAAGTTAATCCAAATCAAAGAAGAAACACCAGCCCTTGCTGAGCGTGTTGACCGTTTGCTCAAAACAGTCAAGGCGCAATATCCGAACAATCGCCTATATCTGACCGAAGAAGGTAAACAAGCTCTTGCCCGTGATATGCAGGCCATCAAGGATGAGATTGCGGCCATTTCCCGTGAACATGTTACCTTGAAACAAACAGGCTCAAGAGAGGTTGAGAGCATCGCTATCCGTGGCGAGGTGGCGCAACCGCTAATTGTTGGCACAAGTCGCCAACTGACTGCTGCGTTGGCGCCAACCAATCTCATCAACCCACTGGTAACTTGGACCAGTAGCAACCCATTGATTGCTAGCGTCTCGGAAACGGGTGAGGTGACCGCTTTGAAGGCAGGTCAAGTGACCATCACAGCAACCTCTAAGCAAGACCCTAGTAAATCAGCTCAGGAGACACTTACTGTTGAACGTTTGACCGTTGACCAAGCTGCTCAGGTTGCCTATTATGCCTTTGATGATACCACAAGTCCAGTTCGTGATTCATGGGGCGACCGTCATGGTCAACCAGCAACTAGTCAACTGGTAGATGGAATTTCTGGTAAAGCCCTGCGTTTGGAGCCAGGTCAACAAGTGACCTTACCTAACCTGCCGTCTCTTAACCACGACTGGTCTGTTGGGTATTGGCTTTACAACGAATCCGAAGGTGCCAACCGCCACTCTATCCTAAGTAGTACTGATGGTCAGCGCTCCCTTGATACTCGACTAGCGACAAATCGTGAAAAAGCAGGTGTGCACGTTGGTAAAGGTGCAGGAGATGTCTTGACCTTTAACCATACCGCACCAAAAGGTAACTGGGTGCATTACACGTGGACCAATAGCGCACAAGACGGTCTCAGTCTCTATGTCAATGGTCAGCTGGTGCAAACAAACGCTTGGACAAAAACACGTGACTTTATCCTCCCAGCTAATGTGATCGGTGGTAGCAATGTTAAAGGGCTACTGGATGAGCTCAAGATTTACAACCGTTCCTTGACAGGTGCCGAGGTTGTCGCTTCCATGCAGGTCAAAGGGCTCAATGTGGCTGAAACAGCTTTGGAACTCTATATCAACGACAGCCAGCAAGTCAATGCTGATCTAATTTCTGATGCTGCTGATAAGACTGTAACCTACACCATCACTGACCCAGAGATCGCTAGTGTTGATGCTAATGGTCGTGTAACAGCGCTGAAAAAAGGTCGCACAAGCTTGGTTATCGAAAACACGGCAGGTGGCTATCGCAAGGAAATCCCAGTGACGGTCGAAAAACGTCTGGAAATCCAGTACACTATTCCAACCTATAAGATGCCAGAAGCTAACTTGTCTGATGTGGAAAAGGCACCAAACACACCACGTCAGTACTTGGCTCACCCAGACATGCTCATGCTGGACGATAACCAAACCCTGCTAACAGCCTTCGTAGTTGGACATGGACGAGGACCGGTGGTCATGAAAGTTAGCCATGATGGTGGCGAGACATGGACAGAGAAAACTGATATTCCAGCGTCATGGGCAAATTCTTGGGAAACACCAACCCTCTATAAACTGAATTTCAAAGACGGTTCACAAAAACTGATCATGATTGCAGGACGACCAAACTGGCATGGCAATACCAGCGGCGGTTGGGATACTTCAATCTCCACAGACAATGGTCAAACCTGGTCAGAGTACAAACAGTTCCAGCCAACCAAAGCAGATGGTTCACAAAACTTCTCAATCGTTGCCATGTCTAGCTTGACCCAGCTCAAGGATGAGGCAGGTAACTTTATCGACAAATGGATGGGGCTATACATTGACGCTAGCTTTGTCAACTACAAAACCTACCTGACCTTCGATGAGCAAGGCAACGAGCAATGGAGTGCTCCTGAGAAATTGATTCCTGAGCACCGTGATATTGAAGCAGCAACTCAGCTGGCTGAAGTCGGCGTCTTCCGTTCACCAGACGGCAAGCGTCTAGTCGCTCTCGGTCGCTCTCAATCTCACCAACATAAGTCAACCATGTTCTACTCGGATGATGAAGGTCAGACATGGACCCGTCCAGAATTCATGCAAGGCGCCCTACAAGGGGAACGCCATAAGATTGCTTATGATCCAATTAGCGGTCGTCTGCTAGTCACTTTCCGTGAGATTACGCTGGATTACAACAAAAATGGTAAAATTGAACCAGGTGACTGGCGAGCTGGGGAATGGGTAGCCTGGGTTGGTACCTATGAAGACATCATGAACCAGAACGAAGGTCAGTACCGAATTCTTATCGCTGAGGATTGGGCGCAGAACCACTTCTCAGGTGATACGGGCTATGCTGGGTTGGTTGTTCAACCTGACGGCACCTTCATCATGAACTCTTACGGTCACTTTGACAGAGAGTTTTCTGAAAAATGGAAAGGTGGAGTAACCACTGACCTCAGCTACATTAAACAAGCTAAGTTCAAGCTCGGTCAGATCGACCAAGCGCTTGGTTTGGTGGATAAAAGCCAGCTCCTAGCTGCCTTGACACCGCTTGAAGCAATTGCAGCAACTGATTACACCGAGGACAGTTACCAAGCCTTTAGTCAGAAAGTCGCTGCTGCGCGAGCCGTTCACGACAGCCTAACCACACAGCAGGTTGAAATTGATCGTGCGCTGGCTGGTCTGGAACATGTCGCAGAGATGTTGGTAAGAAAACCAGAGGAGCTAGCCGATTACAGCCGCTTGCAAGAGTTGCTATTGAGTATCCCAGAAGACCTCACCATGTATACGGACGAAAGTTTAGTTGCTCTGGAAAGTGCCATTTCGGCTATTCAGTTGGATAAAAAAGCCTCAGATCAAGCTATCGTTGATGGTTATATCTCAACTATCACAGAAGCTCTCGCTAAACTGGAGAAAAAACAACAAGTGGCCGAAGAAGACCAGCTGCCTGAAAAACCAAGCGATGAGCAAAATGATAACACCGATACCAACGCAGGAGACAACACAACCAAACCTGACATCACACAACCATCTCGTCAAATCAAGGATATTGACTCAGGTATCATCGCAGAGGTTCAAACAGCGGATGCCAAGGTGGCAGGCTTGAGAGTGGTCTTCCACAAAGAGACTGACAACCCTGAAACACCAGCCATCCTCAAAGGTACCGACTACGACCTCTTTGACATCGAGCTGGTCGACAAGGATGGTAATGTCACCAAACCAGCTGCTCCGGTTGACGTTTACCTGCCGATTGATGACGGTAAAGACGTCGCTCAGGTGGTTTACCTACCAAATAGTGACCAGAGCCAAAGCCTGTCATTCATAACAGTGACTCGTGATGGCAAGCGCTATGCTAAGTTCACCGCAGAGCACTTCAGTGAGTATGGTATTGTTTATGAGCCACAATCAACACCGGTTCCAGATCCAGACCATGTTCCGACTCCAGGAACCCCTGGTCAAGGTGGCAACACACCAGACACTGGTAATACACCAAATAAACCTGTGGACAAGGATAAATTGGCGACCGATTTGCTTAAAGCAATCGATGCATCTAACTTGACTGACGAGCAAAAAGGTGATTTGGCTGTCAAGGTAGCCTTCGCAGAAACTGAAGCTGAACTCGAAGCCATCAAGGCAGAAGTTGCTAAGCTTGTTAAGGTGGCAAGCCAATCAGTAGCTCCTGTAGCTTCAGCACCAGCAAGTAAGAAGGGACTCCCTGCAACAGGCGATGCCCACACAGCTCTAGCCGCTGTCGGCGCAACAGCCCTCCTATCAGCTCTAGGCTTAGCCGGACTGAGAAGACGAGCTAGATAAGCTAATAAAAACTAGATTGGCCATGAGCCAGTCTAGTTTTTTGATTATGTGACTTTAAGTCCGTTTCGCACCTACGGAGCGAAACAAACAACCACCCGCTATGCGGGTGCGCATCGCAGGTTATACCAAAAAAAACTCCAAACGCGATACAATAAAGGTGTTCAAGCCTATTGTAGAGCGAAAGGAGAAAAATATGGCTCAAAAAGCACATAGTTTATCACACACAAAGTGGAATTGTAAATATCACATTGTGTTCACCCCTAAGTATAGACGAAAAGTCATCTATAATCAATATCGAAGCAGTTTAGGAGAGATATTCCGCCGTTTATGTAGCTATAAAGGTGTTGAAATTATAGAAGGACATTTAATGCCAGATCATGTTCACATGCTAGTTAGTATTCCACCAAGAATCAGCGTTTCCAGTTTCATGGGCTATTTAAAAGGCAAGAGTGCTCTTATGATGTTTGATAAACACGCCAATTTGAAATATAAATTTGGGAATCGCCATTTTTGGGCAGAGGGTTATTATGTAAGCACAGTAGGACTTAATGAAGCCACCATAAAGAAATATATTCAAGAACAGGAAAAGCATGATATATCACTTGATAAACTGAGTGTGAAAGAATACGAAGATCCCTTTAGGGATAATGGCAAGTAATACCAACACCTCTTTGAGAGGTTTGTGACGAGTCAAGAGCAGTGAGGCTTGAACAACGTGAAAGAAAGCAGCATAGGCGCTGGCTGGTGATGTGGGCTTATAGCCCCTGTTCAAACCACCCGTTAGACGGGTGGTTATGATTTATTGTAGAAATTTAGTAAAAGAATTCAAAAAATGCTTGCAAAAAACCATAAAACAGGTTATTATATAAATAAAAAGAAAACGATTTCAAGGAGGCTTTTTGTGAGACAACATCTTTTTTCAAAAAAGAGTCATTTTAGTATCCGAAAACTGGGTATAGGTGTTTGTTCAGTTATCATTGGGACAAGTTTATTTGGTCAAATGACAGTGCAAGCCGATGAATCTGGTTCTGTGACTACTGACCCCGTTCCTGCTGGCAGAGCTGATGCATCACATTCTGCTGAAGCTGAAAGTAGGAGCGAAGCGCCAGCTATTGACCTTGACAATAAAGAAGAGCCGGCTACTGAGTCGGTACAGGTGCAACCTGAGGTCGTCGATTCAAATCCTTACACGCTCCATTATGAGCGGCCTGCAGCGACGACTTATCAAGGATGGGAGAGCGAGGCTTTGCCGATTGGTAATGGCGAAATGGGTGCTAAGATTTTCGGACTTGTTGGGGCGGAGAAAATCCAGTTTAATGAGAAAACCTTGTGGTCTGGAGGTCCGACTCCTGATGATGCGACCTATAACGGTGGAAATTTAGCCAATAAACATGAGTACCTGCCGCAAATTCGAGAGGCGTTAGAAAAAGGTGATTTGACGACGGCCAAGCGGTTGGCAGAAACCCATCTCAAAGGTCCCTACGATGAGCAGTACGGGCGCTATTTGGCGTTTGGTGATGTCTTTATCGATTTTACCAATCAAGAAAAAACATTGGATAGTGTGACCGACTACCACCGTGATTTGGACATCAAGACAGCGATTAGTCGTACCAGCTATAAGCAGGCAGACACAACCTTTAGTCGTGAACATTTTTCGAGTTTTCCTGATGACGTTACAGTGACTCATCTCACCAAAGAGGGAGAGAAATCTCTGGATTTTGAGGTGTCAATGCGTTTAACGACAGATTGGTTGAAAAATCAAACGACTTACGACGAAAACAAACGGTCTTCCTATAAGACTGGAGAGGTAACCTATAGCGATGAGGGGATTCTCTTGTCTGGAGAAGTGACCAACAACAAAATGAGGTTTGCATCGTTTCTGAGTGTTGATACGGACGGTGAATTAACGCGTCATGAAGATAAATTATCAGTTCGTGGGGCTAGCTACGCCACCTTGCTGCTGACGGCAAAAACAGATTTTGCACAAAATCCTAAGACCAATTATCGTAGACCAGATGCCAATGTTGTCAGTGAGGTCAAGGCAATTGTTGCCAAAGCCAAGCAAAAAACCTATGAGCAGCTGAAGGAAACGCATGTAGCTGATTACAAAACCTTGTTCGACCGTGTTAAACTGAATTTGACAGACAAAGAGATGACAGCGTCAACAGACCGTCTGTTGCGCGATTACAGACCAGAGACTGGGCAAGAGCTAGAGGAATTATTCTTCCAGTATGGTCGTTATCTGATGATTACGTCATCGCGCGATCGCCTCAATGCCTTGCCTGCCAACCTGCAAGGGGTCTGGAATGCGGTGGATAATCCGCCTTGGAACTCTGACTATCACCTCAATGTGAACCTCCAGATGAATTACTGGCCGGTTTATAGCACCAATATAGCAGAGACCGCTTTGCCATTGATCAACTATATTGATGATATGCGTTACTATGGTCGTATTGCTGCGAAGGAATATGGTGGTATCGAGTCCCGAGATGGGGAGGAAAATGGCTGGTTAGCCCATACTCAAGCAACGCCGTTTGGTTGGACAACACCGGGATGGAACTACTACTGGGGCTGGTCACCGGCATCAAATGCGTGGATTATGCAGAATGTTTATGATTACTATAAATTCACGCAGGATAAAGACTATCTGGAACGGAAAATCTATCCAATGCTCAAAGAGACTGCCAAGTTCTGGAATAGTTTTCTTCACTATGATCAGGCTAGCGATCGTTATGTGTCATCGCCATCTTATTCACCTGAGCACGGTAGCATTTCTATCGGCAATACCTTTGACCAATCACTGATTTGGCAACTCTTCCATGATTACATGGAGGCCGCTGAGATTTTAGGTAAGGATGCCGAATTTGTCAAGGAGATTAAAGTCAAATTTGATAAGCTGAAACCTCTTCATATCAATAATGCTGGCCGTATCAAAGAATGGTACGAGGAAGACACGCCTGCCTTTACAGGAGAGGGGGTTCAGGCCAATCACCGTCATGTGTCAGAGCTTGTTGGTTTGTTCCCAGGTACCCTGTTTAGCAAGGACCAACCAGACTATCTTGAGGCTGCAAAAGCAACTCTGAACGCGCGTGGTGACGGAGGAACGGGCTGGTCGAAAGCCAATAAGATTAACCTCTGGGCGCGTTTGTTAGATGGTAACCGTGCGCATCGCTTACTGGCAGAGCAATTGCGTGGCTCAACCCTTACTAACCTATGGGACACTCATACGCCATTCCAAATTGATGGCAATTTTGGTGCGACATCAGGTATTACGGAAATGCTGTTGCAATCTCACACAGGCTATATTGCCCCATTAGCAGCTCTTCCAGATGCTTGGAAAACAGGACAAGTTTCAGGTTTAGTGGCGCGTGGCAATGTTGAGGTAGCCATGGCCTGGCAGGAGAAAAACCTGACCCACTTGACCTTACAAGCAAAATCAGGGGGTAAACTTCAGATTGATTACCCACGTATCGAAACGGCCACAGTGACCATCAATGGTCTGCCAGCAAGTTTCCGACGTGTTCAGGCGGATCGCATTGAAATCGAGACAACAGCAGGTGATGTGGTGTTTATCCGTGATGTTTTGGGACGTATCACTGACTTGCGGGCGGAGAGAACTGGTGAAGGTCAGGCTGAGTTGACTTTTTCACCTATTGATAAGGCTACCTACTATCGTATTGAACGTGTGGCAAGAGATGAAGCGGGTCGGGTAGCTGATACAAAAACATTTACTACGGTTGATCCGACTTATCGTGATACAAGAGTTTTGCCAAGCCATCATTATGCTTATCGTGTACAAGCTGTCTTATCGGATACCTTGAGCACAGCTTGGTCTGATCCAGCCAATATCGCCGATGTCAAACTTATTTTGGATGACCGAGACAGCAGTATACGCTACGGGGCCATTTTTGGCAACTGGGCGGACAATAGCCTTTACGGCGGTACGGAAAAATTTGGTGATTTGACAGGTCGTCAGGTGTCAGAGGCTGACCGAACAGTCATCGTCCCATTTGTTGGCACTGGTATCCAAGTCTATGGGTTGAAACACAGTGGACTTGGTAAGGCTCTGGTCTACGTTGATAACGAAGCTCGTGGAGAGCTGGATTTCTATGGAACGAGCGGTGTTCAAAAGGGTGTTCTTATTGGGCAAATTGACGGTCTAACAGATGGTGCGCATGAGTTGAAACTGGTCATTGATAACAGACCTGCTACACGTACAAATGAGCGGAATAAGATTTCTCTAGACTATTTCCGTGTGTTGACGGAGAATTCCGGAAGTTCTGAAGTCTTAGACGATAGAGATCCGAGAGTTACTTACGGTTCTGCCTTTGGTAACTGGTCTGATAATGTTCTTTATGGTGGCACGGAGAAATACGCTGACATCACGGGTAGCCAACGTTCAGAAGCAGACCGTACTGCTACTCTGACCTTTACAGGCACAGGAATTCAGATTTTTGGGCTGAAATCAACGGCCCTTGGGAAAGCGACGGTGACCATAGATGGTCAAGCTGTTGCGCCTCTGCTATTTAACAAAGCGTCTGGCGACACCGAAAAAAGTGTGCTAATCGGCGAGTACAGAAACTTATCAGACGGCGAGCATACGATAGCACTAACAGTTGCACCAGAATCAATCAACAACAGTCGTCATAAGATTTCCTTAGATAAATTTGTCATCTTGAAGTCGCCGCTGGAGCAATCTTACCCAGCCACTTTAGAAGATATCGGTGCTCAAGCGACTTATTTTGATGTGACATTGCCTACTGGAGAGTGGACGACTGTTGAGGTTTTATTGCCAGAGCAAGCAGAACCAATACGGATTCAACAAACAGCTGATGGTATTGTAGTGAGCGGAACAAGTCGTCTTGAACATGAAGCAACGGGTATTGTTCGGCTAACGTTACCACCACAACAAGTAGCAGGTCTTGTTCGGGTGGTGACTTATCAGACTGATGAAGCAAGCGGGACAGCAGTGGCTCTCTTAGCCCGTTCGGTCATGGTAGAACATGCACCGATTGATGGCGGTAGCCAGGATGAGTCAAATTCTGGCAATCCGTCAGGCGAAACAGGTCAAAATCCAGGCACACCAGGTGATTCAGCTGATTCAAACACCACCCCAGGTGGTGATCAGGCTAATGGTGATAGCCAAGACAGCTCAGATTCTGACGACCAGTCCGATGATTCAAGTTCCGGGCAAGGTGGGGATACTGGTGCAGACCAAGAAGGTAAGACCAACTCAGACCATGATGATTCAGACTCTGGCAATCCGTCAGGCGAAACAGGTCAAAATCCAGGCACCCCAGGTGATTCAGCTGATACCAATACAACCCCAGGTGGTGACCAAGATAATGATGGTAGCCAAGATGGCTCAAATACTGACGACCAGTCCGATGATGCAAGTTCTGACCAAGGTGGCGATACTGGCGCCGACCAAGGCAGTTCAGATTCTAATAGTCAGCCAGGTGATGTAGATACTGACGAAGGTGGTAACACCGATACCAATGAAGGTGACACTTCAGGTACTGACCAAGGCGAACACACCGGTGCAGACCAAGGCGGTTCAGCTGATTCAAACACAACCCCAGATGGTGACCAGGCTAATGATGACAGCCAAGGCGACAACGCCGGTACCAACGAAGACAGTAGCACCGATACCAACGCAGGTGATGCTGCGGACGCTGACCAAGGTCGTTCAGATTCAGGCAATCCATCAGATAATACAGGTCAAGATTCAGGCACACCAGGTGATTCAGCTGATACCAACCCAACTTCAGGTGATGACCAGGATAATGGTGGTAACCAAGGCAGCTCAGATTCAGATGACCAGTCCGATGATGAGAGTTTCGACCAAAATGGCAACGTAGGTACCGATGAAGGTGTTAATGCAGGTGCTGACGAAGGTGGCGGTACCGACGCAGGTGGTAGCGCTGATACTAATCAAGGTGACAACACAACCAAACCTGACACCACACAACCACCGCGTCAAATTACTGACGTCAACCCTCAAACTGACTCAGGTATCATCGCAGAGGTTCAATCAGCGGATGCCAAGGTGGCAGGCTTGAGAGTGGTCTTCCACAAAGAAACTGACAACCCTGAAACGCCAGCTATCCTCAAAGGNGACAACCCTGAAACGCCAGCTATCCTCAAAGGTACCGACTACGATCTCTTTGATATCGAGCTGGTCGACAAGGATGGTAATGTCACCAAGTCAACTGCTCCGGTTGACGTTTACCTGCCGATTGATGACGGCAAAGATGTCGCTCAAGTGGTTTACCTACCAAATAGTGACCAGAGCCAAAGCCTGTCATTCACAACAGTGACTCGTGATGGCAAGCGCTATGCCAAATTCACCGCAGAGCACTTCAGTGAGTATGGTATTATTTATAAGACACCATCAGCTACTGCTCCGCAAGCTCCTCACCAAGGTGGAGACGCTCCGATCCATGGCAACATAAGCCGACCAGCTACAGCTCCTGTAGGTTCAGCACCAGCCTCAGCGATAGCAGGTAAGAATGTACTCCCTGCAACAGGAGATGCCCACACAGCTCTAGCCGCTATCGGCGCAACAGCCCTCCTATCAGCCTTAGGCTTAGCCGGACTGAGAAGACGAGCTAGATAAGTTAATAAAAACTAGATTGGTCATGAGCCAGTCTAGTTTTTTATTCAGATGTTTAAGCAGCTTTTCTTAAGAAATCTTATTCCGACGTTGAAAATCATGGTCAGCCATGCTATAATGTTACCCATGACACGATACAAGGTAACCATTGCTTATGATGGAACGCATTTTTCGGGGTTTCAACGCCAGCCACAAGCGAGAAGTGTTCAAGAGGAACTAGAGAAGACCTTGACCAAGCTCAACAGTGGTCAACCCGTGACTGTCCATGGGGCTGGTCGGACGGATGCGGGTGTCCACGCTTACGGTCAGGTCATCCATTTTGACCTGCCTGAGGCACGGGAGGTAGAAAAGCTTCGCTTTGCGCTGGACACCCAGTCTCCTGAGGATATCGCCGTGGTCAGGGTTGAGCAGGTGGCGGACGACTTTCACTGCCGCTATGCCAAGCATCATAAGACCTATGAGTTTTTGGTCGATGTTGGTCGCCCCAAGAATCCTATGTTGAGACATTTGACAACAGCCTATCCTTATCCAGTCGAGCTAGCTCCTATGCAGGAAGCCATCAAGGATTTAATCGGCACCCATGATTTTACTGGTTTTACCGCTAGTGGAACCAGTGTGGCTAATAAGGTCAGAACCATCACGGCAGCTAGCGTGACCTATGATGCAACTAAGCACCTCTATACCTTTACCTTTACTGGTAACGGCTTCCTCTACAAGCAGGTCCGTAACATGGTTGGTACACTGCTTAAGATCGGGAACGGTCGCTTTCCTATTAGCCAGATAAAGACCGTTCTCGATAGCAAAAATCGCCAGTTGGCTGGTCCGACAGCTGGTCCTGGTGGTCTCTACTTAAAGGAGATTTCTTATGACGACGACGTACATTCTCGCCCTCTCGGGCAATGACATCTTTAGTGGGGGCGGTCTCTATGCTGACTTGACTACCTACACGGTTCATGGCTACCACGGTTTTGTGGCGGTGACCTGCCTGACCGCCCTGACGGATGAAGGTTTTGAGGTTTTTGCGACTGACGAGCAGGTCTTTGCTCATCAACTCAAGAGCCTGTCCACTGTTCCTTTTTCGGCCATAAAACTAGGGCTTTTGCCAAATGTGTCCATCGCTGAGCAGGCACTTGAGTTTGTCAAAGCTCATCAAGATATTCCAGTGGTGCTAGATCCGGTGCTGGTTTGCAAGGAAACGCACGATGTTGAGGTCTCTGCTCTGCGGGATGAACTGCTAAAGTTTTTCCCCTATGTCACCATCATCACCCCAAATCTGGTAGAAGCTGAGCTATTGACCCGAAAATCGATCAAGAACCTAGAAGACATGCAGGAGGCCGCTAAGACGCTTCACGCTTTGGGGGCGAAATATGTGGTGATCAAAGGAGGCAATCGCTTGAGCCAAGCGTTCGCTAGCGATGTCTTTTATGATGGTGACACCTTGACAGTGCTTGAGAGCCCTGTGCTTGAGAGCAATAATATCGGTGCGGGCTGTACCTTTGCGTCTAGTATCGCTAGTCAACTGGTGGCTGGCCAGTCACCCTTAGAGGCGGTTCGTGCCGCCAAGGCCTTTGTCCATAAGGCTATTCAACAATCTGATGATTACGGAGTGATTCAATATGACAAAAACTAAGATCAAAACTTTGACCCTGCTTGCCATTATCACTGCCTTGACCCTTGTCTTAGGTAAAGTCTTTCAGTTCAGCATGGCACTGGGGTTCTTCACTCTTCTTGATGTGGGGATTTACTTTGCAGCCTTTTATTTGGGCAAGAAAGAAGGGGCAGCTGTCGGTGCTCTGGCTGGTTTTCTGATTGACCTCCTCTCAGGCTATCCCCAGTACATGCTGGTCAGCCTGATTGCACACGGGGCACAAGGCTATCTGGCTGGATGGACAGGCAAGAAACGCCTACTTGGTCTGATTTTATCCGTCCTTGTGATGGTCGCTACTTATTTTATCGCTGAAACGGTGATGACCAATGTGGGAACGGCGCTGACAACAGTTGTTAGCAACAGCCTACAAAGTTTAGTTGGCATGGCACTTGGCTATGCTTTAGTGCAACTGATGAAACGTGTTGGAAATTAAACCATCGTGACACTCTCTCCTGCCCTCTTTTATTATGCTGATTTGGCTGTATGACAGACCAAATAAAAAAATAATATTTGCTATTGACAGCCTTTTCAAAGTATGATAAACTAATTATCAATCAGAAGAAGTACTCTCTATCACTACTTTCAGGGAGCTGACGGTTATTGCGAGTCAGTAGTAGGCAGGGATGAAATGGGCTGAGGTTTTATTAGAATTCTAAACAATGTGAATTCGGTGTGCACCCCTTACCGTGCAACTCCTTGTTAGAGGAGATTGAGATGATGACGCCATAGCTTTTTTGCTATACAAAAGTCTTCAACTGAGGTGGCACCGTGTTAAAGCTGATTTAACGCCCTCACGCAATAGATTTGCGTGGGGGCTTTTGCGTTGTTGGAAAAAACTAAGATTTGACTAAAAAGGTACCGTTTGGTTAAATCGATGACAAAAGGAGAGAAAAAAGATGACAACAGGTTACTTTGGACAATTTGGCGGCTCTTTTGTACCAGAGCCTATTCAGGTTTTATTGGATGAGTTAGAACAGGTTTTTAACCGTTATAAAAATGATCCAGATTTTTTAGCAGAATATCAGAGCTACCTAAAAGATTATTCAGGACGTGAGACCCCGCTTTATTATGCGGACAGTTTAACGACACATTTTGGTGGTGCAAAAATTTATTTGAAGCGTGAAGATTTAAATCACCTAGGTTCTCATAAATTAAATAATGTGCTTGGGCAACTATTGCTGGCCAAGCGGATGGGTAAAACACGTGTGATTGCAGAAACAGGAGCTGGTCAGCACGGTGTAGCCACTGCAGCGGCAGCGGCAAAATTTGGCATGGCTTGCGATATCTACATGGGAGCAGAGGATGTCCGTCGGCAACGTCTTAATGTGTTTCGGATGGAGATGATGGGGGCGACAGTACATGCTGTGGAAACTGGAACACAGACGCTGAAAGATGCGGTTGATGCCGCTTTTGGTGCATGGATGGCTGACCTTGATGCCTTCTATGTCCTAGGATCAGCAGTAGGTCCTCACCCTTATCCAAGTATTGTACATGAGTTTCAAAAAGTCATTTCTCTTGAATCACGCCAGCAATTTCTTGAAAAAGAGGCGCGTTTACCAGACTACGTTTTTGCTTGTGTTGGGGGTGGTTCAAATGCCATCGGTGCCTTTTCTGCCTACTTGTCAGATCAAACGGTACAACTTGTTGGAGTAGAAGCGGCAGGTCGCGGCTTAGATACCTCAGATCACGCTGCAACAATGACTAAAGGTCGTGTAGGAATTGTTGACGGTATGAAGACAATCTCGTTGTTTGAAGAAGACGGTTCAGTCTCGCCTGTTTACTCTATTTCAGCAGGCTTAGATTATCCAGGTGTTGGACCAGAACATGCTTACCTAAAGGAAATTGGTCGTGTATCTTATGAATCAGCAACCGACGATGAAGCGGTAAAGGCTCTCTTACTTTTATCTCGAACAGAAGGGATTTTACCTGCTATTGAGAGCTCCCATGCTCTAGCTGGCGCATTTCGTTTGGCACCAACACTCAGCTCAGAGCACACCATTCTTGTCAATCTATCTGGTCGTGGAGATAAGGATGTTGCCGCCATCGCAGACTACCTCAATAATTCATCACTATAAAAAGGAGATAATCATGAAAAACAAACGCTTAGCATTTATTTTTGGAGGGCTTTTGGCTCTTGTTGTTCTAGCCGTGGGCAGTCAGTTGCTCCGCCCGTCGTCTGAGAAGCATCAAACAGACAAGGTCAAGGTAGGGGTCTTGCAATTTGTCACCCATGAAGCATTGGATGACATTTACCGTGGCATCAAGGCTGGCCTAAAAGAGTCTGGTTACACAGAAGGTAGTAACTTGCAAATTGACTTTCTTAACAGTGAAGCTGACCAGAGCAAGGTTCAAACCATGAGTCAGACCCTAGTCAATAATAAAAATCAGGTGTTAATCGGTATTGCTACACCCGCTGCACAAGGCTTGGCATCAGCGACTAAGGATATTCCAATTGTGATGGGAGCTGTGACAGACCCAGTTGGAGCAAAGTTGGTGAAGGATTTGACTGCACCAGATGGCAATATCACGGGTGTGTCTGATAAAACACCAATCGCTGACCAGTTGGAATTGATGGCAACCTTGACACCGGGGGTCAAAACGGTGGGTGTCCTTTATTCTAGCAGCGAGGATAACTCTAAGTCTCAGGTTGAAGAATTTAAGACATTAGCTCAAGCCAAGGGTTATGATGTTATCGAATATGCTGTAGCTTCAAGCAATGACATCACCTCCATGACCCATGTGATGATAGAGAAAGTGGATGCGATTTTCCTTCCGCTTGACAATACTGTTGCCAGTGCTTTCACAACAGTTGTCCAAGCGGCCAAGGAAGCGAAAACACCGATTTATACCAGTGTTGACACGATGGTGGCTGAAGGCGGTCTTGCCTCTGTCTTCATCAACCAGTATGAGCTCGGTGTAGCGACAGGGAAAATGGCAGCCAAACTCTTACAAGGAGAGCAGGTTGCTCAGTTGCCTGTCGAGGTATTCGACCAGGGCACACCGATTATCAATGAAACGGTTGCCACGGAGCTTGGCATAACAATACCAGAACAGCTCAAAAAAGAAGCTCAACTCATCAAATAAGTTGATTTAATTGCAGCAAGATAAACTGTCCCAGTAGTAGAAAAGGGACAAAGGCAATGGGCTGCTTACCCTGTTTCGATGCCCAAACGGCCATTATCCCCATCAAAGATGCCAATTGGATAATCCAGAGAATATCACTGGTCGACAGGACAAGTGCTAGGGTACTGAGGTAGAAAAAATCACCGGAGCCAATCTTGATATCTTTGATTTCTGCTAAAATAGCCAAGCAAAACAGGATGAGACTGGTTGTATTCACTCCAGTAAAGGGCAGGATGACAGCAGTGCCTGCTAGCCAGATCCATAGTGGGTAGGACTGATTAGTTAGATCGTATAGAGCCAAAATAGCTCCCCAAAGCAATAAATAACCTTCAGCATAGGACACTTGCCCAGTTGCCAGTTGAATAAGCAGGAGTAAGCCGATGACTATAAAAAAGATATGATTTACTTTCATATCTTTTTATTCGTTTTTTGACAGGATAAATTCTTGACAACTAACTTTAAAAGCGTATAATAGTTAATGTAATCAATAATGATTATAAATAAGGAGGAGAAGGAGAACGATTATGACAATTTTATCGGTTAAAGAATTGGCGGAGCGTGTTGAGCAACTCAGTCAAACAGAATCAGGAAGACGTCCTAAAACAAAAGCCGTTTTGAATCAAGCGGTTGCTGACTTGGTAGTTGCCCGAACAATCATTCACCAAATTCACTGGTACATGAGAGGAAGAGGCTTTTTGCATTTACATCCGTTCATGGATACTTTAATTGACGCGATCAGTGAGCACTTAGATGAACTGAGCGAGCGTTTGATTACATTAGGTGGCTTTCCTTATTCGACCTTGGGAGAATTCTTAGATGTGACAACTCTTGTTGAGGTCAAAGGAGACTATGACCGTTCTGTCCAAGATCATATAGAGCGTTTGATTGCTGTTTATAGTCAATTAGCAAATCTTTTTCAAGTTGGCTTGGACGTCACTGACGAAGAGGGCGATGACCCTTCAAACGGTCTCTTTGCAGATGCTCAAGGTGAGGTTGAAAAAAACATCTGGCAACTACAAGCAGAGCTAGGTCAGGCACCTGGACTGTACTAATGACATTAAAGGGCTAGGGAAACATAGGTGTTCCCCAGCCTCTTTTATATATCCCCAAAAGTTAAGGTAAAGTGAGAGACAACGTCCGCGCCAGTTAACCGCCCTGTTAAGTTGTCAAACATAGCGTAAAAGGTAGCGTCTATCTTTTTGTAAACTTGCAAATTAGGTGATTGAATTGGGGCAACTGACATAACAAAAGACGTAGCTGTTGAGACAGTCGATGACATTTTGTAGTAACTGAAGGTTAAGTTAAATCAGCAAAGTCAGTGTTTTTTATTCAAAGAGTCGGTTAAGTTGCTCTGCCATGTCCTCAGGCGACTGGGGATTTTTCTCACCTAACCAATCACAAATCACCCGTGTGATGCCTGCTGCCACAAAGCGATTGCGGTAGTAGGTTTGCTGGTCAGGCTCTTCAAAGGCTATAGGCTGGTAGCGATAGGCTTCTAACTCGCGGAGCCCTTCTGCCAAGAGCAACTGATAAAAGCGGAAATCCGCCGCTATAAACTGAAAAAGCCCTAACAGTCCTGCTTGCCTATTCTCCTGAAACTTGGCGACATTGGTACTAGCCAATTGGGCAAAGCGCTCCTTGAGCATGACCCGCAGGACATTTTCTTTGCTACTGTAGTTACGGTAAAAGGAATTTCTTGCCACTCCAGCCCGCTCGACCAATTCGGTGATGGCAATTTTCTTGAGCGATTTCTGCTCCAAGAGAAGCAACAGAGCTGTCTCGATGGCTTCCTTGGTCAGCTGGTGGTTTTCCTGGTTGGAGCGGTGGAGGTAGTCTAGCGTCTTGGTCACGATGGCACATCTCCTTTGATTTGTCTTATCCGAAAGGCTGAATCGGTTACACTAAACTAGACAGAATTTATAAAGTGTTCTACACTAAAGAAAACAGGAGAACTCTATGTCTAGAAAAATCCGTCGTCAATTTAGTGATGACTTTAAGCAACAAATTGTTGA
>NZ_JBGTZB010000022.1:0-37143 GCF_041807825.1 Streptococcus sp. E24BD
GTCTTTCTAATGAGTTGTTTAAGCACTTTTCATTGTAGGTCATATGGAACTTTTTTTCTACACTCAAAAGGCTCTATAATCTCCATGGTGGATTTACCCACTACAGAAATTATAGAGCCAAAAAAAGACCTTGCGAGGTCTTTTTTATCTTAGCTAAATACTTTTTTCAGCACTTCACCGACCGTCATGACTCCGATAACCTCAATTCCCTTGGGCAATTTGAGCCCTGTCAAGGAATTTTTGGGGGCATAGATTCGTGTGAAGCCGAGCTTGCTAGCCTCGTTAATCCGCTGCTCGATGCGGTTGACCCGACGGATTTCACCGGTTAGACCGATTTCCCCGATAAAGCACTCTTGCGGGTCCGTCGGCTTGTCCTTGTAGCTGGAAGCAATGGCGACAGCAACAGCCAGGTCGATAGCAGGCTCATCTAGCTTGACACCGCCTGCCGACTTGAGGTAGGCATCCTGATTTTGCAAAAGCAGGTTACAACGCTTCTCCAGCACCGCCATGATCAGGCTGACACGGTTAAAGTCTAGTCCAGTGGTGGTGCGCTTGGCATTGCCAAAAACAGTTGGGGTCACTAGAGCCTGCACTTCCGCTAGGATTGGTCGCGTTCCTTCCATGGTCACGACAATCGCAGAGCCTGTCGCCCCGTCTAGGCGCTCTTCCAGAAAGACTTGACTGGGGTTGAGAACTTCGACCAGTCCAGCTGATTGCATCTCAAAAATGCCGATTTCATTGGTCGAGCCAAAGCGGTTTTTAACCGCCCGCAGGATCCGAAAGGTGTGCTGGCGCTCCCCTTCAAAATAGAGCACGGTGTCCACCATGTGCTCCAGCATCCGTGGTCCAGCCAGTGTCCCTTCCTTGGTCACATGCCCCACGATAAAGGTCGCGATGTTATTGGTCTTAGCCAGCTGCATCAGTTCTGCCGTCACCTCACGCACCTGAGAGACAGAGCCCTGAACGCTCCCTACATCTGGGCTCATGATGGTTTGGATGGAGTCGATAATCAAAAAATCTGGCTGGAGCTTCTCGATTTCGGCTCGGATGCTCTGCATATTAGTTTCGGCATAGAGGTAAAACTCGTTGTCTATGTCGCCCAAACGCTCGCTCCTCAGCTTAATCTGCTCTGCAGACTCCTCCCCAGAGACGTAGAGTACGGTGCCCTTGCTGGCCAGCTGGGTGGAGACTTGGAGGAGCAAGGTCGACTTACCGATCCCAGGGTCGCCACCGATGAGGACGAGGCTGCCAGGCACAACCCCTCCACCCAGTACACGGTTGAATTCTTCCATGTCAGTCTTAGTGCGGTCGACCGTGCTTGAGGTGACTTGGTTGAGCTTGACAGGCTTGGTTTTTTCGCCTGTTAAGCTGACACGGGCATTTTTGACCTTGGCTACCTCAACTTCTTCCACAAAGGAAGCCCAGTTGGAGCAATTAGGACACCGTCCTAGATACTTTGGTGAATGGTAACCACAGGCCTCACAAATAAAGGTCGATTTTTTCTTAGCCACTCGACTCCTCCTTTTTTCGTAAAACGGTTAAGCCACCGTCATCAGCATGAACATAGTATCTCCCATCCGGGCTAAAGCCATAAACATAGGGGAGATAAGATTCAAATATCAAGTAAGGCGGCTGCTCTGCTATTTGCCAAACTATCGAACAAATCGGATAAGCTCCTGTGCTATCAATAGAGGCAGAAACAGTTACCTCTTCTTGGTTGGTCAAAGGTAAGGATCCGCCAGTCTGTCCTACAATGTCAATAGGCTGTGCCATACCCTCACCATAAGCCAAGAGAGACTCCTCATCATAGTCGCCATCAATCTCTCGAACCTCACCAGTTAGCAAGTTAATGAGTGAGAGGTATTGACTTGAAATACAGAGAAGTCTGTCGCCATCGGGCAAAAATCCCAAGTATAGGAAGCCACCGATACCTCTTTGAAAGATTGTATGATAGCCTTGACAAGCCTGAGGCTGAAAGGGCATCGTTTGCATCACTAATCTCCTGTACTACCAAAACCGCCTGTTCGCTGACCTGTCGCCACATCACCGTCTGCCAGTAAAAAGGGCGCAAAGACTGCTTGCACAATACGCTCGCCCGCTTCAACGGTCACAGTCTGGTCAGTGATATTTTTCATCTGGGCGTAGATGTGTCCCTCATTGGCTGGATTGCCATAGTAATCGCTGTCAATGACCCCGACCGAGTTAATCAAGACCAAGCCTTTCTTGCGAGGATTGGACGAGCGATCATAGAGATACAGCACCTCGCCTGCCTGCATATAAGCCTTGACCCCTGTAGGGACCAATACAATTTCCCCTGCCTCAATGACGGTTGTCTCTGCCGCTTTTAGGTCATAACCTGCCGCGTGGGCGGTTTCGCGTTTGGGCAAAAGGGTCTCATCAGTAAAACAGCTGACTAACTCAAATCCACGTGTGTTCATGCCTACTCCTTTTTGATTGGTCTTCATTGTTATCCATTATAAGGTATTCGCAAAAAAATTGCAAAAAGAGAGACAGACGTTCATGTCTCCATAGGATTTGAGAAGTCTGCCTCTTATTTTTGCTGTTTCCCTGTTCGGGATTGATGCTTCAGTGCCTTTTGCATCTGTCTATCTAGTTCTTTTTTGATGGCTGGTTCAGGAGCACAACGTTCCTGCCAATCATCTGGCTTGAGTACCTTATTGGTTATTGGGTCACGATGCACTTGACCATCAGGAAAAATTTTTCCCATGTTGGCCGCATGAATAGTGTCAACGATAGGCTTAGGGTCGACTCCCATCAAGACGAAGGAGCCGTAGGTCAAATAGAGCAAGTCAGCCAGAGCATCAACTTGACCAACAAGAGGTGAGCTGGTTTGAGACGTTTTTTTCACCTTATCGGTCGCTCGTTCTAAAGCCTTGTGTAGATCAGCGACTGCAGCATCAAAGGCTACTTCATCTCCCTGGCTGCTGGCATGGAGAAACTCCACCAGTTCTTCTATCATAAAGTCAGCTCGATGCCCAGCTTCAGTCAGCTGGTAGAGCCTAGGCATTTCGTGCGTCATCCCATCAACCATCTGGTGGAAAGCTTTAACCTTGTTAAAATTGTCATCCGCTGAACGAAAATGTTCGCCCTCTTCCAGTTGAATCAGCCCATAATGCCACAGCGCCTTGGCGATACCGTTGGTGTTGTTGTCTGAGGTGATATGATGTGCAATAGCCTTTAGAGTTGCTTGGGCATTTCCCATGGCAACACCAACACCGACACTGGATAACATTTCCATATCGTTGTCAGAATCTCCAAAAGCCATAACTTCGTACAAATCAAAATCAAAATGCTCCGCCAAGCGACAAATCCCTCGTAGTTTGGATTGCCCTTTACTGATTAAATCAGCAGAATAAGAACTGCTTCTGGTGATAGTGATTTCTGGGAAAGCCTGTTCCAGCTCAGCTGTTTTATCAGTTGTCGCTACGACCACAATCTGGAAAATCGTTTCACGGGCGAGCAGGGTTAATTTATCATAGTTTTGTGGCCTCAGACGACGGAAAATGTGCTTAAAGCTGCGCTCAACTGCCTTAGCCCACTGTTTGGGAATGATATGGCTGAGAACCTGTGCTTTTGAGCTGGTGCCCAAGTGAATCAAACCAGAGCCGACTAAACCAGAAGCTGTTCCCAAAGACACCTCCATGCGCCTTTTTTGGGCATAAGACATGAGTTTGAAAACTGTTGATTTAGGTAAGGGATTGGCATAGATGACCTCATTTCGGGTCAGCACATACTGACCGTTATAGGTCACCGCAAAATCAAGACCATAATTCTCCATGAAAGGAGCGACAAAGGCTGGACCTCGTCCTGTTGCTAGACCCACTAGGATCCCCTGGTTTTTCAGCTCTTTGATGGCCTTGACCGTTGATTTTTGTACCCGTTTGGTATCTGTCATCAGCGTGCCATCAATATCAAAAAATACTGCTTTTATCGCCAAAATTCGCCACCTTTCTCTCAATGATATGTTACAATTAAGTATAGCACATTTTAGTAGAAAGCGTAACCATTTTTCATGAAAAAAATACTCGTCATTCATACTGGTGGGACTATTTCCATGACTGCCGATAGCTCAGGTCAGATCCGCCCCGAAGCAGTCAATCCCATGCTAGAGGTCAGCCCGTCTTTAGAGGGGATTGAGTTGATTAACCGTGAGCCCTTTCATTTGCCCAGCCCCCATATCACTTGTGACCATATGATTCAGCTTTATGGCTTAATTAGAGAAATGGCAGAGCAGATTGACGGAGTTGTGATTACCCACGGCACAGATACCTTGGAAGAGACGGCTTATTTCCTTGATACCATGGCGATACCGCAGATTCCTATCGTGTTGACAGGTGCCATGCGCAGTTCAAACGAACTCGGCAGCGATGGGGTTTATAACTTTCTCAGTGCCCTGCGGGTTGCCAGTCATGACAAGAGTGCTGACAAGGGTGTCTTAGTGGTGATGAATGATGAAATCCATGCAGCAAAATATGTGACTAAAACTCATACCACCAATGTTTCAACTTTTCAAACACCGACCCATGGTCCGTTGGGGGTCATCATGAAACATGATATCCTCTTTTTCAAAGCAGCTGAACAGCGTGTCCGCTTTGACCTCAAACAGGTCAAAGGGCTTGTCCCTATTATTAAAGCCTATGCAGGCATGACTGGTGAGCTCTTTAGCTTGCTGGATCCTGACCAAGTATCAGGCGTGGTGATTGAGGCTATGGGGGCAGGGAACCTACCACCAGAAGCTAGCCGACAGCTTGACAAGCTATTGCAAAGACAAATTCCCATCGTTTTGGTATCTCGTTGTTTCAACGGCATCGCAGAACCTGTTTACGGTTATGAAGGCGGTGGGGTAGAACTTGCTGGCAAAGGAGTCCTTTTCGTCAAAGAACTCAATGCGCAGAAAGCTCGCTTGAAATTACTCATTGCTATCAATGCAGGGCTGTCTGGTCAGGCATTAAGAGACTATATCGAAGTCTAAACAGTCAATCCCCCCAGAGGCATGACATCTGGGGATTGACTGTTTCTTGTTGTTCAACTGATTTGAGGATTAAGGCAACACATTGCCTGCACTGCGGTAAATGGCATACCAGTCCTCACGTGATAAGTCAACATACTTACTTTGCATCATGTTAGCGATACGGTCAGGATTCATCGACCCAATGAGGACCTGCATCTGTGCAGGATGGCGAAGAATCCATGCAACAACCATAGCTTCACGCGACACACCAAACTGCTGGGCGTATTGGTCAAGCGTTGCCACGAGGTCCTGATAATCTGGATGATTAAAGAAAACACCTTTTGCCAAATCAACTTGGAATGGTGACCAAGCCTGAATCGTCACCTTGTTGAGGCGGCAATACTCTAGCACCCCGTTATCACGATTAACACCAGCTTGATTGAGCATATTGACATTAAGCCCACTATCAATCATCGGTGTATGCGCTGGAGAGAGCTGCAGTTGGTTGACCGCTAAAGGCTCATCAAGATAAGCTTGCAAGAGAGCCATCTGTTGAGGGTTCTGATTGCTGACCCCAAAATGTTTCACCTTTCCTGCTTTTTTGAGTTGGTAAAAAGCTTCCGCAACCTCCTCAGGCTCCATGAGCGTATCAGGTCTGTGCAGGGCTAAAATATCCAAATAATCTGTTTCAAGGCGCTCTAATATCCCATCGACAGAAGAAAAAATATGGTCTTTTGAAAAATCAAAGAAGCCTCTGCGGATACCACATTTAGATTGAAGAATCATTTCTTCTCGCTTGATACCAAGGGCTTTTTGAGCTTGAGCAAAACGGCGTTCCGACTCACCACCACCATAAATGTCAGCATGGTCAAAAAAATTGATGCCCAGCTCTTGACAAGCAGTCAGAACAGTCATAGCCTGTTCAATATCTAAGCTGGCCATGCGCATGCACCCAAGCGCTACGCGTGAGCCTTGCAAATTTGTTTGTCCAATGGGTTGTAACATATCTAGTCCTCCTTTATCTTTATCTATTATACCAGATAGAACAAAAAGAGCGCCAGAAGAATCTTTCTCTGGGCTCAACGTTCTTAATTTTTGGATAAGCTACCTGACTTGGTACGGGTTTTCGCATAGATAGACAGTAAAAGCGTCCCACCGATAGCCACTGTAAAGGCATTGGCTAAACCAGCCATAAGGGCTTGGGCAAAAACCTTCTCAGCTGGTTGTGCGTAGAAAAGAATGTCACCAACTGGTGCCACCACGCCCCAAACGAGGACATTCAAAATCAACTGAGCGATATTAAAGCGAATCGCATCTTTTGTGGTAAAAATGCCTTGCTCAATCTTAAATTGATTTTTCAACAGACCGAGTCCCAGACCAAAGAGTCCGCTCGGCAAAATCCAAGACCACCAGAGACCATAACCAGCCATGGCATCCTTGAGAGTGTGACCGATAAATCCTAAAAAGAAACCTGCCAAAGGTCCAAACAAGATTGCTAATAAGGACTGCAAAGCATACTGCAACTGGATACTGGTATTAGGCACTGGGGTTGGGATATTGATGACCATACCGATGACTAAGAATAAAGCCGCGCCGATTCCTGCGGCAACGATGGTTTTGATAGTATTGTTTTTCATAACATTCTCCTAATTGTTTTCAAGTTTTTTAAGTTCAATATGCCACTGAGGACCTACGCCAACATTATAAGCCTTGGCAAAGGAACCTTGGTTAATCGCCAGACCAACTCGGTAGAGGGAGTTGATGTAGATAATCGGCTGACCGATGCGAACATCCGCAAAGGATTTGCCGTAGGTGACTTGATTTTGGTAGACCAGCATGTCGTTGTTATAGATGGTCACTTCAAAGCGGTCATTAAACTCTGGGGAGAGACTGTAGAACTCCTCACGTGTGATCGACGTCCAGAGCGAACCGAAACGAACATCTAAGATGTCGATGGCACCGCGTACGAGGTTGCTGTCAACTACCGTTTCAACTACTGGCAATTCGATGATGTCATCGACAGACAACTCTGGTCCAACCTCCTCAAAACTGATGTGACCACTGGCCAGCTTGGCACCTGTATAAGCGTAAACATCCCGCCCGTGGAAGGTATAGGAGTGCTCGGTGTTTGCTCGGCGATTGGCCACCTCAGAAATCTCACGCACCGCCTGAATGCCAACGTGCTTTTTGATGTAGGACAGGGTACCATTGTCAGGGGTGACGATGTACTGGTTAGCTGCTGTCAGTGCCACCACGCTCTTGCGCTTGGAGCCAACGCCAGGGTCAACGACAGACACAAAAGTCGTGCCTTCAGGCCAGTACTCGATGGCTTGAAAGAGGCGGTAGGACGCTTCAAAGATATTGTAGGGGGTGATATCGTGAGTCAGGTGATGGACACCAAGTGTTGGCTCTTCTTGCAAAGCAACGCCAATCATGGCAGATACCGCTCCGTCCACCAGCCCAAAGTCCGATTGCAGGACTAATAGATTGTTTGACATAAGTCTCCTTTCTTGCTGTGAGCTTTTATTTTATCATAGATTTTTACATTTGGATAATAGAAAAAAACTAGAAGAAGCTATAGTTTTTAGCTATAACGCTCTAGTTGATGTTGCCTCCTTATCCTAATGGGTATTGGTATAAAATACCATTTAGACAATCAACAAAAACAGAGAAAACAAGTACTGTCCTCTCTCGGTGTTAAGTGGGTCAACCCACTACAGTTGACAAAGAGCCGATTTTAGCATATTCGGCAAAGTTATACTCTTAGCTGTAGTTTGGTCGCGCAAGTCCTCGGATATTACCATGACCAATTTTATATGTCCTACGACGAACCTGCTGGTCGTTATTTCCTCCAATGGTATGAATGATACCGTCTTGAACGTGAGTAACAATACCAATATGATCGGCAAAACCGTCATTAGCTTGATAGTTTTGATCCCAGTTAAAGGTGATGATATCACCGGTCTTAGGTGTGGTTGAACCATCTTCGTTCCAAATACCCAAAGATTTAAAAATCTTGGTGTGTCGCTCAACGCCACACTCACGACCAATCAGGTGTGATAAGCCTGTACGTTGGAAGACAACAGTAGTAAATACATCGCACCAATCGTCATCATAGGCGACTTTGTAGCCAACAGGTAGTGGTGAAACAGCATTGTAGTCGTCAACGATTTTCTTGTGGGCTGCTCCGCCAATTTCAACACCGAGTAAATCACCTGCAATCTGAAGAACCTTTTTGATGCTATCAGAGACGCTATTCACTTGGTCTGTTCCATAAATAGTAGCAAGATTAGGTTTTTTAATGTTAAAAGTTCCTGCATCTGTTCCAATTGTGCTACCATCTGAGTAGGTTGTATAAACATGCACAGTGTATTGATCTGAAGCATTGGAATGGTTGGCAATACTAATTGTTGCTGCTGCTCGGTTATTTGTAACCTCTGGAGTATACCATTTGACGTCATCTTGCCCTTTATCTTTTGACCAAATAGCGACTCGGACATCTTTAACCTCCTTGGAGTTCTCGTAGCCTGTCACTTTTACAGTGAAATAGGTTTTATTTTCTTGATAGTCTTGAACTTCAATTGTTGCCAGCTTAGGTTCAGGCTTAATCACTTCAAAAGCACCTAAATTTGTTCCTACTGTCTGATTATCAGTATAGGTGGTGTAGACATGGACGGTGTACTTATCAGAAGTATTTGAGTGGTTAGCGATGTCTACGGTAGCACTTGCCTGGTTGTTAACGACTTTAGGCTCGTACCATTTGAGGTCATCTTGTCCCTTGTCTGCCGACCACACCGCAGCGCGCACATGGGCAATCTGTTTGGTGTCAGGTGTGCCTGTGCCCTTGATGGTAAAGTTGGTTTTATACTCGTCGTAGCCGACCACTTCGACCTTGGCAGGTGCCTTCTCGGCAACGGGTTTGACTGTTTCAGTAGGTGTTGAGGAAGTTGATGGTCCTAAATCTTTTACAGGGACATAACTACGACTGCCAGAGTAGCTGACGTAACTGATCCACAGATGGTTGTCGTTCTCGACAGTTTTGTCATAGTTGGCTTTTTCACCTGCAGTGTAGTAGTCTCGGTCTGGTGCTGACATCTTAGGCTCGCTCTTGACCCCAACTCGCTCAGTAAAGGTATAAGTCCCACTAGCTGGTACACTTTCCTCTGACACTTGGGAAGCAGGAGTAGTTGCGCTGGTCTCAACAGCAGCACGAACTGCAATAGCAAGACTAGCTTCGGCCGTAGGTGTCGTCTCACTAACAGTACTTGATTCAGCAGGCGTTATAGTTGTTGCCTGAGAGGGTTCGGTGGTTGGGGGTACGGGTGGTTGCTCTACAGATGTTTCATTAGCAGCTACTTTACCAGAAGCCAATAGCATTCCCAGAAAAACAGGAATTGTCAAGTAGAACTTCTTGCGTTAATTTTTCATGATCATCCTCCTGGACTT
The DNA here is from genome assembly GCF_041807825.1 of Streptococcus sp. E24BD. Lineage (NCBI taxonomy): Bacteria > Bacillati > Bacillota > Bacilli > Lactobacillales > Streptococcaceae > Streptococcus > Streptococcus sp. E24BD. The sequence goes on from NZ_JBGTZB010000022.1 coordinate 9,419, forward strand.
ATTATAGCATACAACCATTAATCATGCTACTTGCTTTATAGTTTTTTATTCGTGAATTGACTTGAAAATAATAATTTTATGAAGAGTTTTTATAAATTTTTATTTATGGCTTATCTTTCTGGTCAGAAAGTCACCTAAAAACTGGATACTAAAAATCAAGAGTAGAATCAAGAGAGTGGCAATCCAAGTCACGTCTTGGTTAAAGCGGTTATAACCATAAGAAATGGCAGTATTACCAAGCCCTCCGGCCCCGATAGCGCCAGCCATAGCAGTTTCACCGACCAAGGAAATCAAGGTGACGGTTGAGACACGAATAAGGTCAGGTAACCCTTCGCTCAAATAGACCCAGATGATGTCCCATGTTGTTGCTCCAGAGGCTTGTGCGGCTTCGATGACACCCTTGTCCAGCTCTGCCATGACCACTTGAACCTGCCTTAGGAAAAAGGCAAAAACAGCGACCGATAGGGAAACATTAGCAGCATCAGATCCAAGAGTGGTTCCAATCAACAGACGGGTCAGAGGGGCTAAAATTGCCAAGAGAATAATAAAGGGAATAGCACGGAAGATAGAAGCAATTTTATCCAAGATAAAATGAATACCACGGTGTTCCAAAACACCGCCAGGAGCAGTCAAAACGAGGAACAGCCCCCCGAGGAGCCCGGCAATCCCACCGATAATAAATGGAATCAAGGTCATGTAGAGGGTGTTATAAATAGCCATGCCCCAGCCAGCATCGCCAGACCAGCCTAGTTTATAGACGTTTGGGAGATAGGTTTCGATGAGCTGAGCGATTGGTTGTAGAAATGATAGCATATTACACACGTCCTTTCAAAATGACAGCAGTGATACCAGAAGCTTCCAAGGCCAAGAGCGCTTGGTCTAGTTTCTCACCAGTTAGCACAGCGACCAGCTCCCCAACAGGAACACCGTCCAGAATCTCGATATTACCATAAAGGATATTCGACGTCACTTGATAACGACGGTCGATGTCGTTTAGGACAGGCTCATCTGTCATCTGACCAGCATACTTGAGTTGGACGAGAGCTGATTGAGCAGGCAGATTTTTGACAATCTCTTGTTGATAAATCTTAGCCAGAGCTTCGTCAATGCCAGTAGCGACTTTGATAAAGTCTCTGGTCAAATCCTGTTTGGGATGAGAAAAGATGTCTAAAACCGTTCCTTCCTCAATAAGCTCACCATTTTGCATAACAGCGACACGGTGACAGATGTCTTTGACAATCTGCATTTCATGGGTAATAATGACAATGGTTAGTCCCAATTTCTGGTTGAGTTCCTGTAGGAGAGAGAGGATTTGCTTGGTTGTTTTAGGGTCGAGAGCAGAAGTCGATTCGTCAGAAATTAGGATTTTAGGGTCATTTGCTAGAGCTCGCGCAATAGCGACCCGCTGCTTTTGACCGCCTGATAACTGAGCAGGGTAGCTGTCTGCACGTTCTGCCAAACCAACCAAGGTTAGGAGGTCATCAACTTTTTTTGCTCGTTCTTCTTTGGTTAATGGCGAGTGCTTGAGGGCAAAAGCCACATTCTCCCGTGCTGTTTTTTGTGCCATCAGGTTAAAGTGCTGGAAAATCATGCTGATATTGCGACGCTTCTTACGCAAGTCAGCAGATGAGAGCTGAACTTTTCCATCTGCAAAAAGGATATCCCCATCCACAGTTACTTGTCCAGCACTAGGAACTTGTAGGAGGTTGATGGCTCTGACAAGGGTTGATTTGCCTGCGCCAGAATAACCGACGATACCATAGATATCCCCTTGCTTTATATGGACGCTGACATCTTTGACAGCGTCGATTTTTTTGTTTTTTTGATGAAAGGTAATATCAATGTGCTCAAGAGCAATAATTGGATGACTCATAACTTGCGATTAACTCCTTAACTAATTGGATATGACTATAGTAGTCCACCAGACGAACATTCTCATCCCCGCCATGGTCACGACTATTAGGGTGTCCGATACCGATAGAAGCAATTGGCACACCTAGACGACTATGTACCTTGTGCATGGGACCTGTTCCTGCTGAGGTTGGCAAGACAGATACTCCGGCTGGCGATTGAGCTTTGGCCAGTTCAATCAAGCGTAAGATGGCAAGTGCTGACAGGTCGCTACGGTAGCTTTCTTCCCCTAGAGTATAGGTGACGAGGATGTCGGAAAAGCCGAGCTTTTGCAAATGGTTCTCAACACAAGCAAGGGCGTACTCTGGTGTCAGACCAGGAACCAAGCGTATCTCCATCTTAGCTGAGGCAGTTGAGGGCAAAATGGTTTTCACCCCTTGTCCCTGATAGCCTGATGTTAAGCCTTCAATGGTCAACGATGGTTCAAAAAAGTAGCGTCTCAAAAATGCTTCCTGCTCAGTCACTAGGGTGGGAAGGGTCAAGCCGTAGATGTCTTGTAGTTCCTTAGGATTATCCAGTGCGTACTGTTTCACTAGGTCTAGCTCGCGCTGGTTAGGCGGTAGAACGTGGTCATAAATCCCATCGATCAACAAGCGACCATCAGTTGCACGCATGCTCTGAAGAGCAGCCAGCAGTCGCCAGCTGGCAGATTCGATGACCCCTCCATACTTGGAATGAATGTCAACATCAGCTGACTGGATAGACAAATCAAACGTTACAATTCCCTTATTACCCCCAGTGATTTCAAGCTGGTTCCGACTGTTTTTGATGCCCTGCTCCCAGATTAGCAAGTCTGCTGGTACCAGTTGGTTATGGTAAGTCTCTAAATAATGCTCTAAGTCAACAGAAGCTGATTCTTCCGCACCTTCCATGATGAAAATGACATTTACAGGCAGGTCACCGACCTCATTGAGGTATTTTTTGACAGCTGTTAGACGGGATGTGATGTGTCCCTTGTCATCATCGACCCCGCGACCGTACATGTATCCCTGGCGAATGGTCAAGGTGAAGGGGTCAGAAGTCCAAGGCTGGTCATCGTCTGCTGGCACGGTATCATAATGGTTATAAAAGATAATCGTCTTAGCATCGGGATGAGGACTTTTAAATTTAGCCAAAACAAAGGGAGCTGTATAGCGGTCATCAACCAGAACATCAGCGCCGCTATCTTCAAAAACCTCTGCTAAATAGGTGGCGACTTCCTTTAGACCAACCTGCTGGGCAAAAATCGATTTTTTAGAGATGAGCGTTCGCAAGACATCCATGTAAAACTGAGTGGTCTCGTCTTGTTCAAATGCTTGTAGCTCTTTTTGAGAAGCTGTAGTGGTCATTTCCTATCCTTTCTGGGCTGGGTTGGTTAAACGACAAGAGGCTGGGACTGAGTCCAAGCCTGCTGTATCGTGCAAGATAATTGTGTTCTTACCAAACGGGAACATCAACATTGTTTGATGTTTCTGCGATAATCGCCTTAATCTCATCAGTGTGATAAGCTTTGACTAATTTGTTAATCAAGTCAGCTTTGTCAGATTTAGTCCAATCTTTTTGACCAGCTAGGATGTTAATCCATTGCTTGGCTGCCTCGTCACTTGCTTGCTCCTTATAGAGAGAGGTGGCGTAATCAACACCAGCAGGAACAGCATAGCTGTTGTTGATAACAGCTGCGTCAACAGATGGGAGGGCTGGTGCGGTTTGGCTGGCATCAACTTCTTTGATGGATAATTTCTTAGGATTGTCCTTGATATTGGCGATAGTCGCTGACTCAGTTCCAGACACATCGAGTTTGATTAAGCCTGCTGCTTCAAGCACGTAGAGGGCACGACTTTCGTTGGTTGGGTCGTTTGGTACAGCAATCGTCGCACCATCTGGGAGTTCGCTGACTGATTTGTACTTGGCTTTGCCATCTGCGGTACCAGAGAAGAGGTTAATCGGGCTGATATAGGTTTCAGCGATGACTTCAAGTTCTTCCTTGTTTTCAGTGTTCCAGTTATCCAAGAAGTTGTAGTGTTGGAAAGCGTTGATGTCGACCTCGCCATCAGCCAAAGCCTTGTTTGGCTGGGAATAATCGGTAAACTCCTTGTATTTTAAGGTGATGCCATCCGCTTGGAGCGCCTTTTCAATGGCTTCCCAACGGGCAACATCAGAGTCTGATTTTGACATCACACCAACGGTCAAGACTTTTTCAGCCTCTTTATCGGTTGCTGAGTTTTCTGACTTAGCACCACAAGCCGCCAATAAGGTAGCAGCAGCCAAGCTTAATCCTGCAAATTTAATCGCTTTTTTCATGTTTGTTTCCTCTTTCTTTTCAAAACTGTATCTAGTATGCCATAAAACAGAAGACTTGACAAATTGTTAAATTTTAGGACTGGTTATAGTTTTAAACTATAACGGATTACTAAAAAGTCCCTGCACTATCTCGGCAACAGGGACATAAATCTTACTTGATATCAGCAGCCTCTGGCAGGTAGCTTCCTCCAAGGAACTCTTGTGAGAGTTTTTCAAGGGTGCCATCTTCGTAAAGTTCTTTGATACGCTTGTTCGCAAAGGCTTGAAGTTCAGTTTCTTCCTTACCAAAGAGGAAGTAGACATAAGGTTTTTGTGCAGTGTCAAGGTCAAGTTCAAGAATTTCAATGTTATTCAGACCTTGCTCTTCAACAATCGTCTTCACAGACTGTGTTTCAAAAATTTTGTAGTCATACTTGCCGTTATCCAAGTTTAAGAGGATTGGGGCGATATTTTCTTTGGTAAACTCAATTGTCGTTTGCTTATCTGGGTTGGCTTCATTATATTTTTGAAGCATATCAGCAGTCGCAGTTCCTTGCACGACTTGTGTTGATTTTCCTGCGATGTCTGCATAGCTCTTGATGCCTGAGTTTTTGTTGACTGCCAAAATCAGCGGGTTAGTAGCAATTGGTGCAGAGTAAAGGTATTTTTCTGCCCGCTCATCGCTGTAACTGATGTTATTGGCACCGATTTGGTAGCGGTCTGAGTCTAGACCAGCGAAGATAGATGACCATTCTGTTTTTTGGTATGTCACGTCATAGTCACTGCCTTCAAAAACAGCTTTTGCAACTTCGATGTCATAGCCAGTCAATTCGCCATCTTTCTCAAAAGAGAATGGTTTGGTTGTGCCGACAGTTGCCAAAGTCACCGTTTTTTTGTTGGCAGCAGAACTCGCTGGTGTTGTGTCGGCTGATTTTGTGCCACAAGCAACCAAAAGCAAGCCTGATGCCAAGGCAAGCATTCCCGCTTTAAAGATTGATTTAATGTTCATAATTGTCCTCCATTTCTATTGTCCTAGTCTATCACGAACTAGGGACTTTGCCTAGTAGAGATATTTTATAGGTGTGATAGACAAAATCTATCACACCTCTTTTTTATAGCGGTGCCAATAGCTGAGCAGGACAATCGGAAAGACCAGGCACCAGATGCTGATGGCAAAACCAGACCAGTTAGCCAGGCTGAGGCTGACCAATAAACAGCTCACCACATCGCAGACAAAAAGACCTAGCGACAGCTTTTTACAACCGTTAGCCAAAGCAAATAAGGACAATTGCAACACACCATTGCCACACCAAATGACCGTACCCAAACCATAGCCTGGAGAGGAAAACGCGTAAAAGATACCCAAGGCAAGGTAAAGCAAAGCTGACCCCAGTTCCCATTTTCCCTTCATAACAAGTCCCTCCTAGCTCAATTTTTGATAAGATTTTCTAGCCTTTCTAAAGAAGATTAAACTCAACACCAAACTAGTGACAGGAAGGAGAAATCGAGGGCTAAAATAAACCCAGATCAAAACCAAACCTGTCCCGTCTCCACTCATCGGCAAACTCGGCGTCCCAAAGTGGAAGATGATAAAGCTAGTCGCCAGCAGAATGACTGCTGAGATAAAGTAGGTCACAAAACACATAATGTCTTTGAACATGACAAACACCTCCTTAGCCTCATTTTACCAAAAAAATAAAGAAAACGCTAACAAAATCGGTTGTGAATTGAAAAAAACCAGCACCAGGGCTGGTTTGAACACCTTAGTAGAGACGGTGCAGGTCACCATCTACAAAGCCATAGGCCAGGGCCTGATAGTCGGTCAGGTGATGCATAAACTGACATTGAGCCAGATAGTCAGATAAAGCCTGACCAACCTGGGTCTCAATGACAGACCAGTCAGCTGCTTCCTTCCAGTAAAAGGCCTGGTCACGATTGTTCCAAACCTCTTCACAGGGCCAATCTTGACCATCGTCAACTGAACCTTATTTCCAGTTTTTTGCTACTTTAACAGCTTTAAGAACAAAAATAAGGGCTAGAAAAAGACTAAGTAAAGGTAGAGCATAGTTGGGTAACTGGTGCAACCACATCAAGCCCCTAACCCCTGATGCCTCATCAAAGGTCGCCAAAGGCGGACTCAATTGAAATAATAGCAAACTCGTCGCCAACAAAATGACACTAGATAAGCTATAAGTCACAAATAACATACCTTGTTTGAGCATGACAACCACCTCTTTTTAATTGACTTTTTCTCTTAATCATTATACAATAAAATTGTAGAGAACGCTACCAAAAAATCTGTTTAGAAAGGAAAGTTTTTATGAAATTTATCAAAAGTTTAGTCGCAATCATCAGTCTCGGTATTGCTTTATTTGCTAGTCCTATTGTCAATGCTAATACAATTCCAAACACAGACTTTGAAATTGTCTCCAGTACAAAATTGTTTAACAAAAGCGAAAATGCCCTCTATGAGTTTCCTAACCAAGCTAGTCGCAATTTCTTCATTGAGCAACAGAAGAAATCAAGCATTAGTTTAAGGTATTACAACCCAACCGAGCAACGAACCGTTCAGATTCGTCAGTACACCCGAACCGTCAATTCTCAACACATGACAACAACGGTATACGGAGGGCCTCATGGAGGAACTGTAAGTATCGGGTCAACCCTCGGAGCTAGTGTGGAAGGTGTTAGTGCAGGACTTAGTCATGGAGCAAGTTATCCAGTACCAGCATGGAAAAATGCTAACATTGTCCTGCAAGTAAACATTACCTATACCGAATATCAAATTCAACGTCGATATACCGGTGGTCCTTGGATGCCACAAGGAAACTATACAGTAAAAAAATATAATTGGTCCCGTTACTCACCTGTTTACTGGTAAGTAACAACCGTTGGTAGCGTTCTATAGTATTTTTATTTCCAATCATCGTAAAGAAGGTGGGACAGAAGTCCAAACTCCAATATTAAAAACGAACAAAGAAGGATTTCTGAGAACCAGAACCTCTCTTTGTTCGTCTTTTTGCTTTTGTTGTTTTAACAGGAGGAATGGTATGTGATTTCGAAAACTCAAAATCTTTTTGTCCTGACCTCTTCTTTAGTTCCCCAAATAATCCAATAACATTAAAGCACTCTCAACATAGTAGGTCACCGCTGTTGGCAGCATGTCGTCACTGAGGATAAATTGGTCGCTGTGGAGGTCTGGGGCGTCAGGATCACCGTTTGAACCGATAAAGGCAAAGACCCCTGGTATCTCTTCCTGATAGGCGGCAAAGTCTTCTCCAATGGACATGGGGTCCACCTCCATAACCGGTGCAAAAGCGCTGCTATTTTCCATCAAAAGTGGCGTCAAGACCTCGTCGTTGTAGGTCACGCTAGGGGTTTGGGCCCAGTCGATGTGGGCGGTGGCCCCGAACTGGGCAGCCGTGGTCTCGACGATGGTGGTGAAGCGTTCCCTCAGGTGGGCCTTGAGGGCAGGGGTGAAGGTCCGAATGGTGCCCTCGAAAAAGCCCTCCTTGGGCAGGACGTTCCAGGTCGAGCCGACGCTGATGTGGGTGACGGACAGGACCGCCTGGTCAAAGGCAGACACCGTGCGAGACACGATGGTTTGGAGGTTGTTGACCATGCTGGTGATGGTCAGAACCGCGTCCACACCCATCTCAGGCTTGGCCGCATGGCTGCTGTCACCCGTCACGGTCACCCGAAACTTCTCCACGCCCGCCATGATGGCCTTGGACCGCAGGCCGATGGTCCCGACCGGCAACTGGGGCATGTTGTGGTAGCCGATGATGGCGGACACCCCGTCCAGACCGCCCGCCGCAATCACGCTGTAGGCCCCCTTGGACACCTCCTCGGCCGGTTGAAAGATCAGCCGCACCGTACCCTTGAGGTCCTTTTCGTTTTGGTGCAATAGCTGAGCTGCTCCCAAGAGGCTGGTCATGTGCATGTCGTGCCCGCAGGCATGCATAGCCTGGTTCTGGCTAGCATAGGGCAGAGCAGTCTTTTCGACAATGGGCAGGGCATCAATATCAGCTCGTAGGGCAATAATCGGCAAGCCCTGACCAATCTCAGCCACCAGGCCAGTTTTCAAGGGTAGGTCCAGAATACGAATACCCAGCTGGGTCAGCTGGTCTCTCAAGAAAGCCGTGGTGGCAATCTCCTCCTCAGACACCTCAGGGTGCTGGTGGAGGTAGTGGCGGATTTGGGTCAGTTTGGTGTAAAAATCAGTCATCATAAGCCTTTCTGGGAAGCATGTTCTTACTACTATCCTATCATTTTTTCAGCCGTTTGGTACCCAAAAACCTGCCCCTTTTCAGAGGCAGGTGTGATTGTTAAAGACTAGTCAAGACTTGTTCAATATGGGCAAGGGCTTTTTCTTTACCTAGCAAGTAGATGGTGTCGGGTAGTTCTGGACCGTGCATCTGTCCAGACACAGCGATACGAATGGGCATAAAGAGGTTTTTACCTTTGACGCCAGTGTCTTTCTGCACTGCTTTGACCTGAGCGGAGATGGTTTCTGGTGTAAAGTCTGCGTCTGCTAGCTCTGCTATTTTTTCCTTGAAGCTAGCTAGAACCGTCGGAACGGTCTCGCCTGCCATAAAGGCAGCTTCTGCCTCACCGAGAGCTGGGAAGTCCGTAAAGAAGAGGTTCGTCAGCGCGACAATCTCATCCGCTGAACTCAACTGTGGCTTATAGAGTGCGATGAGTTTATCGCTCTTGTCTGTCAAGCGACCTGCTGCTTCCAGGTAGGGTGTGCAGAGGGCAACGATGGTCTCAAGGTCTGCCGCCTTAATGTACTCCCCACTCATCCAATCCATTTTCTTCTGGTCAAAGGCCGCAGGTGACTTGCTCAGGCGGTTCTCATCAAAGAGCTTGATAAAGTCCTCACGACTGAAGATTTCCTCCTCACCGCCGGGGTTCCAGCCCAAGAGAGCGATGAAGTTAAAGACTGCCTCTGGCAAATAGCCTTTCTTGCGGTAGTCTTCGATGAACTGCAGGGTATTGGTGTCCCGTTTGGACAGTTTTTTACCCGTTTCAGAGTTGATGATGAGGGTCATGTGACCGAACTCGGGCGCTTCCCAACCCAGAGCCTCGTAAACCATGAGCTGCTTAGGGGTGTTGGCGATGTGGTCGTCTCCACGGATAACGTGGGAAATCTCCATGAGATGGTCGTCAATTACCACCGCAAAGTTGTAGGTCGGGTAGCCGTCAGCCTTCTGGATGACCCAGTCGCCACCTACATTGCTCCCCTCGATAGCAATATCACCCTTGACCATGTCCGTCCACTTGTAAATACCTGCTTCATTGACCGCTAGACGCACAGTTGGCACGATACCAGCTGCTTCACGCTCCGCTACATAGGATGCTTTTTCCTCATCAGACATGCCTAGATACTCGTTGATGTAGCGCGGTGTCTCGCCAGCTTGTTCTTGCCGTTCCCGCTCTGCTTCCAGCTCTTCCTTGGTCACATAGGACTTGTAGGCCAATCCCTTTGCTAGGAGCTCATCGACGTATTGTTGGTAAATCGCCAAGCGCTCAGACTGTCTGTACTGGTCATGAGTTTCTGGGCTTTCGTCCCAGTCAATCCCCAGCCACCGCAAATTTTCCAGCTGAGAACGCTCACCATCTTCCACATGGCGCTCACGGTCGGTGTCCTCGATACGGATGATAAAGGTACCGTCGTGGTGACGAGCGTAAAGGTAGTTAAATAGAGCTGTACGGGCATTGCCGATATGAAGCAAACCCGTTGGACTTGGTGCATAGCGCACACGAATTGGTTTGGACATAGGTGTCTCCTAACTGTACATTTGTCAATACCTTCCATTATAGCATATTTTAGAGAAAAGAAGTAATGAATTGTCGTTTTTTACGATGAGTTAGGTGTGTAGACCCAATTAGTGAGCAAGAACCCCATCGTCTGAGGCTTGGACTGTGAGAAGACTTGTGCTATAATAGTCAGCATGAGAGTTGTTGCGGGACGATTTGGGGGCAGGCCCCTCAAGACTTTGGCTGGTCAGACGACTAGACCGACGACAGATAAGGTAAAAGGCGCCCTATTTAATATGATTGGTCCTTATTTTGAAGGGGGTCGGGTCTTGGATTTGTATGCCGGTAGTGGCAGTTTGGGCATCGAGGCGATTTCGCGCGGTATGGACGATGCTGTGCTGGTTGAGAGAGACCGCGGAGCGCAAGCCATTATCCAAAAAAATATCGCTATGACAAAAGAGCCTGAGCGGTTTACGCTGCTGAAAATGCCAGCCAAGCAGGCGATGAAGCAACTTGAAGGGCGCTTTGATCTCGTCTTGCTTGATCCGCCTTATGCCACGGAGCAGATTGAGGCAGACATCACCTCCTTAGAGGAAGTTGGTCTTTTGGCTGATGGGGTGCTTTTGGTCTGTGAGACTGATCGATCGGTGGAGTTGCCAGAGGAGATTAGCCAGTTTGGCATTTGGAAGCAAAAAATCTATGGAATCAGTAAGGTAACGGTCTATGTCAGGTAAAGTCGGTTTATTTACAGGGTCCTTTGACCCCATGACCTTGGGACATCGTGATGTGATTGAGCGAGCCAGTCAGCTCTTCGATCAGCTCTACGTTGGTCTCTTTTACAATCAAGATAAGGTTGGTTTTTTACCAATTGACCAGCGATTAACCATGCTAGAGCAGGCAGTGGCTGATTTGCCCAATGTCAAGGTGATTACCAGCCAAAATCAGCTGGCTGTCGAGGTAGCAAGGCAGTACGGTGTGACCCATTTGGTACGAGGCTTGCGCGATGCGACAGATTTTGCTTATGAGGAAAATCTGAGTGTTTTTAATCACCAATTGGCACCAGAACTAGAGACTGTTTTTTTGCTGAGTCGACCGGAGCATCGTCATCTATCATCGAGTCGAGTGCGCGAGCTCATTCATTTTAAGCAGGACATTAGCCGCTACGTTCCTGCCAACATCATCACAGAAATGGAGAAAAACAATGGCAAAACTAAAAAAGCATAAGTGGTGGTTAGTTCCTGCACTAGCCTTAATCGCTCTATTTTATGCAGTCTTTGTCCCTATCGGTGGTTATTATTTGGAAATGCCTGGCGGTGCTTACGATATTCGGACCGTTCTGACGGTTAATGACCAAGAAGACACCGATGATGGGTCCTATAATTTTGTTGCGGTAACAGTCAGTCGTGCGACAGTCGCTCAGATGCTTTACGCTTGGTTGACCCCATTTACAGATGTCAGCACTGAAGAAGAAGCTACTGGCGGACAAAGCCAGGAAGATTTTTGGCGGATTAGCCAGTTTTACATGGAAACGTCTCAAAATGAAGCCATCCACCAAGCCCTGAAACTAGCAGGTAAAGATGTTACTATTTCTTATAAAGGGGTCTATGTCTTGGATGTCAATGAGGACTCGACGTTTAAGGATATCCTGCATCTGGCAGATACTGTGACTGGCATCAACGGTAAAACCTTCAACTCTTCAAAAGAATTGATTGACTACGTCGGTAGCCAAGCCTTAGGTGATAAAGTCACTGTTCAGTACACCAGTCAAGGAGAAAACTTGTCTGCCGAAGGCAAGATTATCAAGCTTAAAAACGGGAAAAATGGGATTGGTATTGGTTTAGTTGACCATACGGAAGTGTCAACGGATGTGCCTATTGACTTTGCGACAGCAGGCGTCGGTGGTCCAAGTGCAGGTTTAATGTTTACACTAGACATCTACGACCAGCTGATTGATGAGGACCTCCGTAAGGGACGTGTGATTGCTGGAACTGGTACCATCGAACCAGACGGAACAGTTGGTATGGTTGGCGGGGTTGATAAAAAAGTAGCATCAGCCCATAAAATCGGTGCAAAAATTTTCTTTGTCTCTGCCAAGGAACTGACGGCTGAAGAAAAACAAGCAGCTCCAAACCTAAAGAGTAATTACGAAGACGCTCTTTCAGCCGCCAAAGAACTGGGGACAGATATGACCATCGTCCCTGTCAAGACAGTACAAGATGCGATTGCCTACCTCAAGAAGAATTGATTTAAAAGGTTGAACAGGTTGGAACAAGAGTTCTAGCCTGTTTCGTTTTGGTCAATTCTAGCACTTCAAGTCTAGCTAGAGTAGCTCTCCCAAGGTCTCCTATCTTTTGCTCTGCTATTTTTCTAAAAAATGATATAATGGTAGAAAAGAATAGGAAAGTGTCGCGATGAGAAAAGATATTACCCCCGAAATGTATAACTATAACAAATATCCTGGACCGGTTTTTGTTAGCTTTGACAATCAAGTCAAAAGTGATGATGTGGTCTTTACGATTGTGAAGAGCACGAGCGAAACCTTTGATGCGGAGAGTTTCACCCAGCGTTTTTCTGAGATTTTGCTCAAGTACGATTACATTGTTGGGGATTGGGGAAATGAGCAATTACGGTTGCGCGGTTTTTACCGTGAGGACAACCCTAAACAGACCATGACCGCTATCAGCCGTTTAGACGACTATTTAAAAGAATACTGCAACTTTGGTTGCGCTTATTTTATTTTAGAAAATAAGGAACCAAGGCAGGTTGTGTTTGAAGAGGAGCAACAGCCAAATCGTCGTCGGCGACCACGTCACCGCAGATCAGGCATTGATAGGCGGTTTGAGGAGCGTTCAGAGCAGGCAAAGCCAGCTTTTCAAAAAAAATTACGTCAGACCTCTGCAAGCACCTCGTCAGCTAGACCAGAAAAAGCAGCCGTTCAGCAGAAAGGCTTCAATATTCGGCAAAAAGGAGAGCGCGGATGACCTGTCGTCGACTGATTCAGGGGGCGACACTGGCTTATGCTATTTTTGTTGCGGTGATTTGTTTCATGCCCCAACCTAACTTTGGCTTGGAGGAGACCCCGGGGATTCAACACTTTGGCCGCGTTGTTGTTTTACTTCGCCCCTTCAACACCCTTTGGGGCTGGCAAGCGATAAACAGTTTTAGGCAGCTGGTCTGGGTTATCTGCCAAAACGTGATGAATATTTTTCTCCTCTATCCGCTGGTTCTTGGTTTGCTTCATCTTTTTCCGAGCTTGCGCTCAATGGCTCGCGCTATTAAACTAGCTTTTTACCTGAGTTTGAGCATTGAGCTGACACAGATTGTTTTGGATCTTCTCATTGATGCCAATCGGGTGTTTGAATTTGATGACCTTTGGACAAATACGTTGGGTGGTTTGCTTGCCTACCTGACCTATCGCCATGTCACTAGCAAACACATTAACATAGACTAACCACTTGTTTGCTCTTTTTCAGACAAACAGGCCATGTTCAACAGAAAAAACGTTTTCCTTAGTCCTTGTCAACTAGACCTGGTGCAGAAAACGTGGTATAATAGCCTATCATCCTCAGCACCGCTATGGTGCTGATTTGTTTGTTACTGCTCCTCTTTTGGGCTAACTCATGACAGGAGAGCGGGCTGTTTAGCTCTGCGATGGCCTTTAGGAGAAAGAAAGGAGAATTCATGAAAATTGTACGTGATTTATGGTGGTTTTTTAAGTTAGAAAAACGCCGTTACTTGACAGGGATTGTGGCGCTTAGTCTGGTATCTGTCTTAAACCTAGTGCCTCCTATGATGATGGGGCGCGTGATTGACAGTATTGCTAACAAACAACTGACCCCTCAGCAACTGCTATGGAGCCTGTTGTGGCTCCTTTTAGCGGCACTTGGGATGTATGTACTTCGCTATATTTGGCGGATGTATATTTTAGGGACTTCTAGCCGTTTAGGGCAACTGATTAGGTCGCGCCTGTTTGAGCACTTTACCAAAATGTCGCCATCCTTTTACCAGACCTATCGGACAGGTGATTTGATGGCTCACGCGACCAATGATATCAACGCCTTGACACGTTTGGCTGGTGGTGGGGTCATGTCGGCAGTGGATGCCTCGATAACAGCTTTGGTGACCCTGTTGACCATGTTTGTGACCATTTCTTGGCAGATGACGCTTGTCGCTATCATTCCGTTACCTTTTATGGCGATGACGACCAGTTTCCTCGGACGACGTACCCATACCAGTTTCCAAGCCTCTCAAGCTGCTTTTTCTGACCTAAATAATAAGGTTCAAGAGAGCGTGTCAGGGATCAAGGTGACCAAATCATTTGGTTATCAGGCTCAAGAGCTGGCTAGCTTTCAAGAGACTAACCAGATGACCTACCAAAAAAACATGAAAACCATGTTCTATGATGCCATGTGGGATCCGGTTGTTTTGCTTTTTGTGGGGAGTTCCTATGTTTTGATCCTCCTTGTTGGTTCAATCTTTGTCCGTTCTGGGCAGGTGAGTGTCGGTCAATTGGTGGCCTTTATCACTTATCTGGATATGCTGGTCTGGCCACTGATGGCTGTTGGTTTCCTGTTTAACATGATTCAGCGTGGGTCAGTTTCTTATGACCGTATCAATAGCCTACTATCCGAGCGTTCAGCAGTTGTAGAAGCGACTGATCCTTTACCTGCTATTGAAAATGGTCGTCTGGACTATGCGGTGGATTATTTTGCTTATGATAACGAGGAAACGTTGCGTGATATCCACTTTAGTTTAGAAAAAGGGCAGACGCTGGGACTGGTTGGTCAAACTGGCTCAGGTAAAACCAGTTTAATAAAATTGCTGTTACGAGAGTATGATGTCACAGACGGTGAGATTCGTCTAAACGGTCATAACATCAAGGCTTACCGCTTGTCTGATTTGCGCTCTCTGATGGGTTATGTGCCACAAGACCAAGTGCTCTTTGCGATGTCTATTGAGGACAATGTCCGTTTTGGCAATCCGAGCCTATCCCAAGAACAGGTGGAACAGGCAACTAAAATGTCCCATGTTTATGATGATGTGATGGGTATGCCTGATGGGTTCCAAACCATCATTGGAGAACGTGGCGTGTCCTTATCTGGCGGTCAAAAGCAACGTTTAGCCATGAGTCGTGCCATGATTTTGACACCTGATATTTTGATTTTAGATGATTCTCTATCAGCTGTTGACGCTAAGACGGAGCATGCCATTATTGATAACCTCAAGCAAACGCGTCAAGGGCAGACGACGATCATCACTGCTCATCGCTTGTCAGCAGTTGTCCACGCGGATCTGATTTTAGTGATGCAAGATGGTCGCATCATTGAGCGGGGTCGTCACGATGAGCTGGTTGCAGCAGGAGGTTGGTATGCGACAACTTATGCTAGCCAACAGCTGGAGATGGGAGATTAAGCTCATCGGTTGAGCAGCAGCCTTGCTCTTATAGGATCTGATTCACTGGCATAACGAGGATCACCTGTAAACGTTATAGACTGGCTTACGGTTCTGGCTGCCCTAGTTTAGCCGTGATGGGAGCGCTCGTTTGCTGTGCTCTATGGTAAGTCAGTGAAGCTTTTAGCTCGTTAGTAACCTATAGACCGAACCGAGTATTTTTTAGAGACGGCACTCATTTGGTTTTGGGTTGCCTTGACCGCGCTCGTCTCTTGCTTGTTATGATGTTTTGAAAGGAGTAGTCAATGCCCAAACAAGCTCAATTATGGTCGACCTTTCGTCGGCTGATGACCTACTTGACCCCTTATGGTCTACTAACCACTTTTTCCCTAGCTCTGCTATTGGCCACAACGGTGGTAAAAAGTCTTATCCCCCTTGTGGCTAGTCGATTTATTGATGGCTATATCGCTGGTCAGACGACAGACGGGCTGAGCCTTTTGATTGGCTATTATGGCCTTTATATGGCGCAGAGTTTGCTGCAGTATTTTGGTAACTTTTTCTTTGCCAAGGTGTCTTATGGTGTGGTGCGTGATATTCGGCGAGATGCGTTTGCGACCATGGAAAAATTGGGAATGTCGTATTTTGATAAAACCCCGGCTGGGTTTATTGTGTCGCGAATTACCAACGATACGGAGAGCATCAGCGAGATGTTTTCAGGTATTTTGGCAAGTTTTGTTTCGGCGGTATTTATTTTTACAGTGACCTTGTACACCATGTTGACCTTGGACGTCAAGCTCACTGGACTGGTTGCCCTCTTTTTGCCCTTGATTTTTATCTTGGTTAATCTTTACCGCAAGAAGTCGACTGCAGTGATTGCTAAAACGCGGAGTTTACTCAGTGATATCAATAGCAAACTGGCAGAAAGTATTGAGGGTATCCGCATTATTCAAGCCTTTAGTCAGGAAGCACGTCTTCAGAATGAGTTTGATGCGATCAATCAGGAACATCTCACCTACGTCAATCGGTCATTAGCCTTGGATAGTTTGTTTTTACGCCCTGCCATGTCCCTCTTAAAACTCCTTGCTTATGCGGTGTTGATGGCCTATTTTGGCTTTAACTGGCAAAAACTTGGGATTTCTGCAGGTTTTATGTATGCCTTTATCCAATACATTAACCGTCTCTTTGATCCGTTAATCGAAGTAACGCAGAACTTTTCAACCCTGCAAACCTCTATGGTTTCTGCTGGTCGTGTCTTCAGCCTCATTGATCAGGAGGTGTTTGAGCCCGCTCAGCTGGGGGAAGTTGAGGACATCCAGTCAGGTGATATTGTATTTGAAGACGTTTCTTTTAGCTATGATGGAAAGAACCAGATTTTGGATAAGGTATCCTTTCGGGTCAATAAAGGTGAAACGATTGCATTTGTTGGGGCGACAGGATCAGGCAAGTCCTCTATCATCAATGTTCTCATGCGTTTTTATGAGTTTCAATCAGGGCGTGTGTTGATTGATGGCACCGATATTCGGCAGTACAGTCAGGAGGCTTTACGTCGGAACATCGGTTTGGTTCTCCAAGACCCTTTTCTCTATCATGGGACAATTTCGTCTAATATCAGGATGTATCAGGAAATCAGCGATGATGAGGTTCGGGCTGCAGCAGAGTTTGTCGATGCTGACCAGTTTATCAGTAAATTGCCAGCAGGCTATAGTGAACCTGTCACTGAGCGTGGAGCAACCTTTTCAACAGGTCAACGCCAGCTGTTAGCTTTTGCTAGGACTGTTGCCAGCCAACCTAAGATTTTAATTCTCGATGAGGCAACTGCCAATATTGACTCCGAGACGGAGCAAATCGTTCAAAATTCTCTTGCTAAGATGTGTCAAGGACGGACAACAATCGCTATTGCCCATCGCCTATCAACGATTCAAGACGCTAATTGCATCTATGTCTTGGATAAAGGTCGAATCATCGAGAGTGGGGACCATAAGACCTTGCTAGCTCTAAAGGGAACCTACCATAAGATGTATCAACTCCAAGCTGGCATGATGGAAAAATAGCAAGGACTAAGTTATTCTTAACTATCCCTGTTATTGTCGAGTTAAAAATTTGCCGAAAAGACTGAAAATAACCTGCTTAGGGTAGGTTCAGACTATAGCTCAAGCTCTTAGAATCTCATTTCTAAGGGCTTGAGCTAGTTTAAGTGTATAAAATGCTCAAAACCGATAGAAACGACAACCGTAAAAGATTTCTGATTTGTCTTAAACCGTCAAAATGCCTGCTTATCAATCATCAGGACGCTATAAATTTCGCAGATATAGAAAAAGACAATCCACTGTTTGAGGATTGTCTTTCAGTTGAAATGTCCAAAGGAACGCCTTATTTTGATGCCCTTATGCCATTTTAAGGTACTCGATTTTTAAGCACCTGTTCATGACAATGGCATCGCGACCAGCCTGACGCAGGAGCTTTTCTGCGTCTTCACTTTCGAGTCCGAGCTGTGCCCAATAGATGTCAGCGTCAGTTTCGAGGAAATCTCTAGCAACATCTGCCAGAAATTCGCTGCGACGAAAGATATTGACCATGTCGATATGGACAGGCACGTCTTGCAGTCTAGCATAGACTGTCTCACCGAGGATTTTTTCCCCAGCAAGCTTTGGATTGACTGGAATGATGGTAAAACCAGCCTCCTGCACGAGTTGACTAACGCGGTAAGCAGCTGTCTCTGTGCGGTCAGATAACCCAACCACCGAGATGGTCTTGGTTCTTCTGATATAATCGAATATCACCTCTTGAGGTGGGTTTTGGAAGGTGTAGGTCATGTGTGTTCTCCTTTATTGTTCAACAACTTTAAAAAATTCTGTGACAACTAAACCTGTCTCTGAAAAGTCCAGTCCGACAGTTGGCAGATGCCGTTGCCAGAAGTCACCGAAAATCCGTTGCCAGTCAGCAACCGTGCCATCACCCTCTGCATTGCACCGCGCTGTCTCTTCTGAGATCGCATTAAACGGTTCGATGATGACCTTTACCGTTTCAAGCAGGACTTCCTGAGTGGGGTGTTCAGGATTGTCTAACATAATGGATCGGTCACCTGGTTGATCCAGCTCATCTGGTGAGGCGTATTCCGCATACCAGGAGCTGGTGGCGGTCTTTGTGCCTCTGACTGTTAAATCGTATAATTCTTTATATTCAGTAGGATGTGCCCAGACCTCTAGGTCTGGGTATTTAGCATGTAAATCACCATATTTGGCCATGTTTGTGCTCCTTTAGTTTCTATGGCTGTGTTACTTCGCCTCGTACCAGTTTTCTCCTGAACTGCTTTCAGCGATGAGGGGCACAGATAACTCGATGGCAGACTGCATGGTCTCGGTGACCAGTTGGCTAACAGCATCCAGCTCTGCTATTGGCACCTCAAGGACAATCTCGTCGTGCACCTGAAGGAGCATACGTGCCTGATAGCCGCCAGCGGTCAGGGTCTTATCTAGGTTAATCATGGCAACCTTGAGAATGTCTGCAGCAGACCCCTGAATCGGTGAGTTGATGGCCGTGCGCTCGGCGAAACTCCGGACGTTGAAGTTGCGCGAGTGAATATCTGGCAGCTCGCGACGGCGGTGAAAGAGGGTCTCCACATAGCCCTGTTCCTTGGCTTGAGCAACCATCTCGTCCATGTAACGCTTGATACCAGGGAAACGCTCAAAATAGGTATCAATGTAGTCCTTGGCGGCCTTTCTGGTGATACCTAAGTTATTAGCCAAGCCAAAATCCGAAATCCCATAGACCACGCCGAAGTTGACGGCCTTGGCATCGCGACGATGGTTTGCCGTCACATTTTCAGGCTTGTCAATGCCAAAGACCCGCATGGCTGTTGAGGTATGAATGTCTGCGCCTTGCTTGAAGGCCTCAATCAGATGCTCGTCTTGGGAAATGTGAGCCAGCACGCGCAACTCAATCTGAGAATAGTCAGAGGCCAAGAGCACCTGCCCCTCACTTGGCTTAAAGGCTTTACGAATCAACCTGCCCTGTTCCAGACGAACAGGGATATTTTGCAGGTTGGGGTCGGTTGACGACAAACGCCCTGTCTGGGTTAAATCCTGCACATAACGGGTATGGATTTTGCCATCTGACATGATGTAGTCTTGAAGCCCGATAACGTAGGTTGACTGGAGCTTGCTAATCTGGCGGTACTCGAGGATTTTCGCCACAATTGGCGCTTCAGGCGCCAGCTTTTCCAAGACATCAACGGCAGTGGAATAGCCGGTCTTGGTCTTCTTAGTCGCCCAAGTCGGCAAGCCCAAGGTCTCAAAGAGGAGCGTGCCCAGCTGCTTAGGTGAGTTGATGTTAAACTCCTGCCCTGCTAGGTCGTAAATCTCCTGCGTCAGCTGGTCAATCACCACTTGGTTGTCCACTTGCATGGCCTCCAGCACCTCACGCTCCACATGGATGCCGGCGATTTCCATTTTAGCTAGCACATCCGCTAGCGGTAGCTCCATGTCCATGTAGAGGGCAGTCTGCCCCTGCTCCTCTAGCTTGGTGCGTAGCACTTCTTCGGTGCTAACTAACACTTGGAGTTTTTTGGCTAAATGGCTGAGCAGGACAGGGCGTTCAGGCAGGGCGCGCTTGACCCCCTTGCCATAGACCTCGAGGTCGTCCGACAGTGGAAAGTCACCGTAGAGCTTAGCAATGGTTGAGATGTCATTGTTCTCAACAGTTGACAGCAGGTAGCTGGCTAAACGGCTATCAAAACGAGCTGCTGCCATGTCCACGCCTAGACCAGCCAGCAGCACCTTGACCCGTTTGGCATCATAGGTCTTGACGGGTCGTCTGAGGAAGTCCCTAAACAGATCTGACTGCAAGAGGCTAGTATCTGTGGAGACATAGAGCTGGTCTTGATTGCCAAAAGCAAGTCCGACAATCGGCTCGACATGGTAGTTGTCTCCTAAGATCTCCAGATGGAGAAACATGTCCTCTGTCAGCATCTCCTCTGATAGTTCAGTCACCTCGGTGTAGGTCACCTCAACCACTTCACGAGACCTGCCAGTGTCGTCTAGCTCGGCCAGTCCAGCCTTGAACTGGCGGAAGCCCATTTCATCGTAAAAACGGCTGAGGTGGTCAAGGTCAGGCTGTTTCAGTTTAATGTCCGAAAGTCCGATGGTCAGAGGAGCGTTGGTGTTGATGGTGGCTAGCCGTTTAGAGAGAAAGGCCTGGTCGCGGTCGTTGACGAGGTTGTCCTTCATCTTGCTGGGCTTCATCTGGTCGATGTTGGCATAAATCCCGTCTAGGTTGCCGTGTTCGAGGAGGAGTTTGATGCCTGTTTTTTCACCGATTTTAGTGACACCAGGGATGTTATCGGATTTGTCCCCCATGAGGGCTTTGAGATCGACGAACTGCTCAGGCGTTAGCCCCATTTTTTCCAGCAGGTAGGCTGGGGTGAAGGCTTCAAACTCGGCGACCCCTTTTTTAGAAATTTCAACGGTGGTATTGGCATCTGTCAGCTGAATCAAGTCCTTATCCCCGCTGACAATGGTGATGGTAAAGTCCTGACTGTCCTGCTCTGCCATTGTCGCCAAAGTCCCGATAATATCATCCGCCTCATAATCTGCCAGCTCGTAGTAGGCGATGCCGCGTGCCGTCAGGAGCTCCCGCAGGTAGGGAAACTGCTCACGGAACTCGTCTGGGGTCTTGGCACGACCAGCCTTGTAGTCGGCGTAGAACGCTGTCCGAAAGGTGGTTTTGCCAGCATCAAAAGCTACCAAGACATGGGTCGGCTGGAGGCGAGTCAGCAGGCTGTCCAGCATGAGGTGGAAACCGTAGATGGCATTGGTGTGAAGACCGTTGGCATTTTTGAAGCGATCAATCTGGTTATAGAGGGCAAAAAAGGCCCTGAAAGCGACGGAAGAGCCGTCGATTAAAAGTAGTTTGTTCATACTGCTATTGTACCACAAACTGGTCAGCTCTGCTATTGGGCGATTACCCAAAACCATAGGAAAAGTTGACAAATGATAGGGGGTGTGTTATGATTTTGTTAAGAAAAGACGAGGGAAATAGGACTTATGACAGTAGAAAAAACCGTCAGTGAGCTGGCAGAGATTTTGGGTGTTAGCCGCCAAGCCATCAACAATCGGATTAAGACCTTGGCGGAAGAGGACATCGAGAAAAATGATAAGGGCGTGACGGTCGTGAAACGGTCAGGCTTGATTAAGCTGGAGGAAATCTACAAAAAGACCATTTTTGAGGATGAGCCGATTAGTGAAGAAGCCAAGCATCGTGAGTTTTTTGAGATTTTGGTGGATGAGAAAAACACGGAAATTACGCGGCTCTACGAGCAACTCAAGGCCAAGGATGCCCAGATGGCGGCTTTGAGTGAGCAACTCAAGGTCAAAGATGTGCAGATCGCAGAAAAAGACAAGCAGATTGACCAGCAACAACAGTTGACCCTAACGGCGCTCAAGGAGCGTGATACGCTAAAATTGGAACTTGATCAGGTCAAGACTGAAGCGGAGAAAAAAGATGAGGTCATCGAGGCAGAGGACGTTCTTGTTGAACCTGTCAATAAAGGATTTTTCGCTCGTTTATTTGGGAAATAAAAAAGAAGAGCAGGGCAACCCGCTCTTTTCTCACCATTAGAAAGGGTAATCATGGAACAGTTAGAGACTTACATTGCTTTTGATTTGGAATTTATCGAACGCAAGGACGGTCACTACGATCTCTTGCAAGTGTCAGCAGTGAAATTTGTTGATGGTCAGGAACAGGCTCATTTTGATAGCTATGTGCACACTGACCAGCCTCTCAAGAGCTTTATCAATGGGCTGACAGGCATCACCAGTGATAAGATTCAGACCGCACCGCCTGCTGAACAGGTGGTGGCTGACTTTGCTGCGTTTGTTAGCGACACTGCACTTATTGGCTACAATGCTTACAAGAGTGACCTGCCGATTTTGCAGACTTATGGTTTAGATGTGACAGGACAGTATGTGGTCGACGTCTATGACGAGGCTTTTGAGCGCCGTAGCACGGTTCTCAATGGGATTGCCCGCTTGAGTTTGCAAAGTGTAGCTGACTTCCTCAAAATTAAGGGGCGGGGTCATAATAGTCTAGAAGACGCCCGCATGACTGCCAAAATCTATGAGCAGTTCAAAGAGTTCGACGATAATCGCCTTTTGCTAGACAAGCAAGAAACAATCAGCAATAACCCCTTTGTCGGTTTGGGACTGGCAGAGCTCTTTGAGGACTAGGCATGATGTGGCTTGCTACCCTATTAAACTAGCCCTTGCAGGTCAAGGACAACTATTGTGGCTATGGGCTCTTGGTGCTAGGAGCTGAAGAAGGGCTGTTACCCCACAACCAAGTCTTTCACACAGTATATCCGTCGGACCAAACCTTGATTGGTCTTGATACTTTTAGCGGTCTGTTTGCCCTGTGCGAGGGTCAGCAGACGGTTCATTATTTTGCTCCCGATACCCTAGTCTGGGAGTGACCTACCCACATTTTTTGACATGGGCCCAGAGTGACCGTGTGCCCCTCTTTTATGAGTCTTTTTGGTTTGCTGGGGCGGAGCCAATGGCAGAGCAGGTTAAGGATGGTCTTGTCATCTCAACCTACCCTCCGCTCTGGTCTACTACCTACAGCGCTGATACCGCGATTAGAAAACATGTCCCTTTCCGAGAACTCTTAACTCTCAGTGCGGAGTGGGCCTGTGCCTTCAGTCAGCAGTAAATCAGATAAATGAAGACGCCTTTTCCGAAAAGAAAGGCGTCTTCATTTACTTAAAAAGGCAGTTTACCAGCAAAGGCACCGAGTGTTTTCTTGGTGGCTTCATCAATCTGGTTAAGTGCATCGTTGATGGCCTGAGCAGTCATGTCGGACAGGGTCTCGATATCCTCTGGGTCAACAATAACAGGGCTGAATTCCAAATTAACCAGCTGTTTATCCCCTGTAAAGGTCGCTGTTACTAAGTCCTGAGCAGACTTACCAATAAAGGTTGTACCAGCCAGCTCAGCCTGTTTAGCTTCCATTTGTTTTTGCATCTTTTGTGCTTGTTTCATGATATTTTGCATATTCATCATGTTGGGTGTCCTCTTTCTATATCACTGTTTTAACAATTATACCACATTAAGCGTCAATAGGCAGATAAAGTTTAGACTGACTCAAATCGACCGTTAACTGATAGTCGCTGTTGTCTCGAACGGTGTGCTCAAAGTCGGTCGTATAGAGCAGGAGCCGAAGCGTATCACCCTCAGTTAAACGGAAGATGGTCGGTTGTAAATCAAAGGTCAGGCTAATCCAATCGTCCGCAGGCAGGTCGCTCACGGTCAGAATCCCATCTCGGTTCTGTAGGTTGAGCACGCCCTTAGTGATTATCCGCTGTTCCGTCTCCACCCATGGCAACTCACGAACAGGCTCGCGCTGAAAGTTTTGTCCATTGTCGATAGTGGCAGCACCCAGTGGCACGGGGGTATCCGTGTGGCGTTTGACTTTTCCTTGGTGCAATAGCTGAGCAGACAGGAGCCCACGGTTTTCTGACGATTTGAGGGTCAGATGAAGCTGGGCTTGACCGTTGATGAGCACAGCTTGAGTGACTGGCAAGTCGATGCAGATGGCGTTAGCCTTGTCTGCAAAAAGATCGGCTTTGAAGGTCTTGAAGTCCTTGTCGTAGCGCTCAAAGGTCTCTTGCTCATACTGGTTCTGGATGGTTTGCTCACCTTGACCAAGATCAAAACGGATGGTCTTGTCTTGACCAAATTGGTCAAGGGTCTGCCAAGTCTGCTCTGCGGCGTTGTCCTGCCAGATGACGGCTGGGAGATGATAACCGTTGTTCTGTTTGAGCAGTTTTTGGGTCAGGAGGGCATTGATGCTCTCACGAAAATCGATGGACTGCCAGTTGTTGAGGTAGACGTGTTGTCCTTGATGCAGGACGACGTGCTTGTCCACAGTGTCCGGTAGGGCATTTAGAATGTTATAGACCTGACGCGGTTTGACATTCCAGTCTTGGAGGCCGTGGGTGTAGACCACTGTCGCCTTGACCTTGTGAGCATGAGGGAGGTAGTTGCGATTTTCCCAGAACTGGTTGTAGTTGCCTGTCTCGCGGTCAAGCGCTTGAGCTTGTTCTTCGAGACGTTTGTCATATACCGCTCGGCTATGAACAAAATCTCCTGCCAAGAGGCTTCGGGAGTAAGTTAAGGCGGTTAAGCTGTCTAAGTCTTCGCCCGGATAACCACCTGGGCTGCACACCAAGCCGTTCTCACGGTAATACTCGTACCAAGAGCTGATGCCGGCTTCAGCGATGATGACCTTGAGCCCGTCAACGCCCGTCGTGGCAAGTCCTGTAGACATGGTACCCAGATAGGAAATCCCCGTCGTTGTGACCTCACCTGTCGCCCAAGTCGCTAGCACCTGCTGTTCACGTTTTTGGTTGGTGTAGGCGATGGCACGACCATTTAGCCAGTCAATAACACTCTTGTAGGAGCTGATGAGCTGGTAGTCGCCAGAGGTCATAAAGCCTGTCGAACCTGCTGTGCCGATACCAGACACGTAGATGTTGGCAAAGCCTCGAGCCAGCATGTAGTCGTTGAGGGTGTAGCTGCCGATGTGAGCAAAGGTTTCTGTCGCAGGACTTTCAGGCAGGATGCTGGTTTGTTCAGATGGGAAAGTCGGTTCATGTGGGTCAACGGCAATCGTACCTGCTTCTTTGACCGTCAGACTGCCTGTCATCTTGTAGAGTTTCTTGTCGCTGGCTGGACCGTTGATGCCTTGGTGATAGGGGCTGGCGGTCATCATGGTTGGCAGTTGGTGAGATGTTTTGGGACGGATGATGTTAACCTTGACGAGATCAGTCTCCCCATCACCGTCTGTATCTAGCTGGCTATCCACATAGACCACCTCACGCACCAAATTATTGGTATCAAAGGTCGCAAGGCTTTTGCCGTTGAAGAAATGGTAGTCATTATCCAGTGGCAGTAAGCCCTGGCTAACCAGATGGTCAATCAAGGTCAAACCAGTCTTCATCCGTGTTGCCAACAACTGGTGGAGTTTCGCCAGCAAATTGCCCTCAGAAAAGGCAATCGGAAAGGTGAGTTTGTCAATAAATGCCGTCCAGTCAGTAAAATCCACCCCAGGCACAAATCCTAAGAGCTGGAGAGCGACCGTGTAGAAGACCTCTTCGGTCAGGGGACGTTCCGACTGAAGGAAGGTCAAGAGGTCGGTCTCCTGATCGGCCGCTAAGAGGCTGATAGGGTAATCGGTATCCGGGTAGTGAAAGAATGTCGCGCGGACAAAGGTGTCTAGGTTGTCCTTGCCTGTTTTTGTTGCAGATAGGGTAAAGCCGAGCTGGGTAAAATCCGCCAGCTGGTTATTTTCATTGACAGGGATGTAACTAAATTGATTGTAACGCATGGAAACTCCTTTTGTTTTCTAATCACCTCTTGTTAATGAGCGACATGTTGAGCCCACATCAGCAGGCTTGCACTTTCTAATGAGGTGATTGCAGTTGAAATACCTCTATTATACCGCAACTTGTCTCATCTGTCGAAATAGTTGTCAAAATCGCCTAATTAGTCTAAAATAAGTCTATGAAAAAAAATGAAAACATGGCCTTACTTGCCCCCTATATTCGGGTTAACAATCGCCAGCGGAATCTGGATTTTTATGAGCACATTCTTGGTTTGCGAGTGCTTCATGAGGAAAATGCCTTTGCTTTTTTAGGCGGACATGCGGCGAGAGAGACGCGACTGACTTTGGAAGAATCGCCATCTTATCGAACGCGAGCAGTCAATGGACCTAAAAAGCTGCACACCTTGGTGCTTAAGGCTGATACGGCAGAAATAGCAGAGCTATTAGCACGAAAAATACCTGTGGAGAGGGTGTATAAGGGTCAAACAGGCTATGCCTTCTCTGCCCTGTCCCCAGAAGGGGACCGTCTGCTATTGCATGGAGAAGATGATGTCACAACCCTTGAGCCAGTTCCTTACCCAGACCTTTTGGCTGACTCTGGCTTCAACGGTTTATCGGATGTCATCGTAGACCGTCTGGTATTGAATGTCCCTGACAGGTCGGTTTCTCTCTCGTTTTATGACTGTCTGCCCTTGTCTGTCGAGCTGAACGAAGCACAGGGGGCTGACTTGCAGGCTGATAACGACCAGACCTGGGACATCAGCATGGTAGAATGTTCCGTTGATAAGACTGTCGACCTTGCTTCTTTTGCAGTCATTTGCAAAGACTTGGGACTAGAGACGACGCTCAATAAAAAGGAAACCGCGCTCATTGTGACGGATCCAAGTCGGCTGGACTGGTGGTTTGTCAAATGATGCAGGCAATTATTGATAAAATCAACCAACAGCGGTCAGAACATCTCTATCTGGGGGCTAGCTTGGCTATTTTCCAAAAAGGGCGATGGCAGGAGTGGTACATCGGTGAGGTAGCCCCTGAGGCTCCTGTTGAGGCTGGCTTAGTCTATGACCTCGCTAGTGTGTCCAAGGTAGTCGGTGTGGGGACGGTAATTATCCAGCTGTTGGCAGATGGGACACTAGAGCTTGATCAACCACTTAAAAGTTATTACCCTGAAGTAGCAGACGAGACGGTTACGATCAGGCAGCTCCTGACTCACACCTCAGGTATTGACCCTTATATCCCAAACCGCGAACGACTGAGCGCAAGGGAGTTACGGGCAGCCATCAACCACATTACCGTCACCACGGATAAGCGTTTCTTGTACACGGACATCAACTTCTTGTTGTTAGGTTTTATGCTAGAAGACTTGTTTGGAAAAAGTTTAGCTGAGTTGTTTCAGGAGCGGGTGTTTCGACCTCTTGGGATGGCAGAAACCAGCTTTGGCCCTCGTTTAGGGGCTGTTGTGACGGTCAATGGCAGAGCAGATGGACTGGTTCATGACCCTAAAGCTCAGGTTTTGGGTGTTCATGCAGGATCAGCTGGTCTTTTTTCGACAGTGACCGATTTAGAGCGCTTTTGCGAGCATTACTTGATCGCAGATTTTGGAGTGGACTTATTAACCAACTATGGCAGTTCAGATAAACCGCGCTCTCTGGGCTGGAATCTTGACGGTGACTGGCTTGACCATACGGGCTACACTGGTCCCTTTATCATGATCAATCGACGACGTCAGCAAGCGGTGATTTTCCTGACCAATCGGACTTATGCCTATGATGATCGTCCTTTATGGATCGCTAAACGCCGAGAACTGCGTGATCTTATCAAGCAAAGGCTCAGTTGATAGCAGTTAGATGAGCTGGGAATACTCTGATTTACAAGAAAAGTAAGGAAAAGACCAAGAATTGTACTGACCCCCAAAAGTTGGACAAGAAATATTATTGAAAGGATTTAATTCTGTATTGCACAGGACTAAGTCCTTTTAATTTTGTTTTGATTCGTTTGTTATTGTAGTAAAAAATATAATCGCT
>NZ_JBGTZB010000023.1:0-32699 GCF_041807825.1 Streptococcus sp. E24BD
ATGTCCACTGGTGGAACCATCATCGCATTCACGGTAGTCTCGATTACCAAACACCTATGGTTAAGCGAGTTATCGCTTAACAAAAACACTTTATAAAAATTGTACAGAAAAGGGGTGACTTTTCACCCTATTTCTTTCCCAACACATCAGCAAACGGAGTAAAAGCTTTTTAGTTACTGTTTGATGATGAGGTGCTGCTGGTTTCTGTAAGCGTTGATGGCTTAGTGTCACTTGAGCTGCTGTTGTTGTTAAGATCTGCAAGTTCTCTGGACTCTTGTTCTTTACTGGCTTTGGTTTCAGCAGCTGAAGCTTCCAGTTCAGGCGTTGTCGTGTAAATGCCAACCTCCATATCGATAATTTGTGGATAGGTCAGCTTGTCTTTAATGGTTTTGTAGTAAGGGAGCTTTAGGCTGATTTCCGATAGGGGAATACGAACCGTGTGCCCTTCTGCCATCGTGAGCAAAAGCAAGTCAGGCGTTGACGCTGAATTAGCAAAGATAACTTGCTTGACAGACTGGCGAATGCTCGGATCAAGACTGATAAACTGTTTGATAAAACTAGCGGTGTCTTCTTGTTTGTCAAACTTTAAAGGTAGGCTACCCTCGGGAAGTTGACCATCACCTAGTGGAGCGACTTGCTCACCATTTTCTAAAATTGGTCGAAAACCATCCGCGGTTTCATTGTAAGCAACGATGGCGTTTTCTTCCACAGCGATAGCAAATTTGTTAGGAAATTGATAGGTCAGATTGGCTTTTTTTACCCAAGGATTCTTTTTTACAAGAGCTTTCTCATAGCTTTTTAAGTTGAAAAACGTATGCGTGATGTAGTCATCCGATGCGATTCCTGTTGCCTTGATGATTTCTTGCTCAACGGCATGTTGAAATCCTGACACAGTGACTATTTTCTGTTTGCTAAAAGGGCTGATGGTAAAGAGAGCCAATAACAAAACAATCAGAGCAGTAAAGATAATCGGCAAGGCTTTTGGCCATTTCTGTGATAGCCCTTTTTTTCTCACTCGCTTAACCTTAGGTGGTTCAACCGCTATCGAGTCAGGTGATACGGGTGTCTCTAAAGCGTTCGACGAATCAGAGCTGTCAACAGTTTTGTCTGTCTCAGTAGCTTCACCGTCAAGTGAGGAACTCGCTGATTCATTTTTTTGTAACGCTTCAGCTTCCAAACGCTCTTTTTCCGCCTGACGCTCCTTTTTTCGCTGTTGAAATTCTAAGTTACGTTTCTGCCACTCGGTCAACTCTGGCTGAGGTTTCTTTTTTGTCGATTCTCGTTTCTTAAATGTCGCCACATAACCCTCCTATCTCTGACAAGAGCAACTGATAAAAGCTGTCAACAGAGCTGATGTCAGTGCTTCGGGACATGGCAGAGCGGTAACTGTCTGCATATCTTAAGAGTTGGTTGACCTTGTCAAGCAGACGCTCAACGGTCAGTTCCTCTTCCAAAAGCTGCTCGGCATAGCCTTTCTTGACAAAATAGGCTGCATTCTCCAACTGATCCCCACGGCTGGCTTGTTTCCCAAGCGGTACAATCACATGTAGCTTTGCCATTACCAATAATTCAAACAAAGTGTTAGCCCCCCCGCGCGTGATGACCACATCAGCCTGCTCTAATAACGGCTGGTAGAGGTCGGTGGCATAAGCTAACCGATAACAGTTGCGTGAGAGCTGGTTCAGTTTTTCATCGCCTGTGATGTTGATGATATTATAGTGCTGACAGAGCTCTGGGTGAGCTGTGATAAAATCGTTAAAGACCTTGGCTCCAGCAGACCCTCCGACAAAAAGCAGTGTTTTGAGATTGGGGTCAAATTGCTCAAGAATTGGTCCCAAGTCAGTAGCAGAACCAGTCGTTGATTGATCAACCTTGGTCACTGCACCGACTTGCTGAACCTTGGCACTCTTTAGTGTTGGTGCAAAAGTCGTATACATCTTGGTCGCAAATTTGCTGGCAATCCTGTTAGCTAACCCCATGGTCAAGTCTGACTCGTGGATAAAAACAGGAACCCCCAGCACTCGGCAAGCAATCACAGGCGGAACAGACACAAATCCCCCCTTTGAAAAGAGAGCTTTGGGGCGAAGACCAGTGATAATCACTAAGGATTGTAGAATCCCAAAGGCAACCTTGAAAAGGTCCAGAACATTTTGCAGGCTAAAATAACGACGCAACTTGCCCGTCATGATGCCATGAAAAGTCACTGCATACCCTGATTGCTGGATTTGCTGGTACTCAACACCTTTTTTATCCCCAATGTAGTGAACCTCCCAACCATCGTGAAGAAGTTTCGGGATTAAAATCAGGTTGAGGGTCACATGACCAACCGTGCCACCACCTGTTAAAACAATTGACTTAGCCATGATAATCTCCTTGTAGTTGGTCAACGGCAGCAAGAAACTCATCGCCTCTGACTTCAAAGTTTTTGTACATATCCCAACTGGCATTGGCTGGGCTAAGTAAAATCACATCTCCTGCTTGAGCCTTGGCAAACGCAAGGTGAACAGCTTCCTTGACATCTTTGGCCTCTTGATAGTTAATCCCAGCTTTCTCACAGAGGGCAATCAGCTTAGGTGCTGTTTCGCCTAACACAATCATGCCTTTTAGACCTTCTACATGAGGCAGAAGATCATCAAAATCGTTGCCACGATCAAGCCCACCAGCAATCAACAACAACTGGTGATTATCAAAGCCAGACAGGGCTTTCTGAGTGGCTAAAGTGTTGGTTGACTTGCTATCATTATAAAAGGTCACGCCAGCAATCGTTGCTACCTTTTGCAATCGGTGCTTAACGCCACCAAATTGACTCAGAGCAGCGATAATGGCTTGATTCTCAATCCCTGAGAGTTTAGCAACAGCAATCGTTGCTAGTGCATTTTCAACGTTGTGGCTACCAGGAACGCCGATAAGATGAGCCGGCATGATGGCCTCTTCTCGGAAGTAGAGCTGACCATCTAAAAGATAAGCCCCATCAACAAGTCCAGTCGTCGAGATGGGAACAACTGTCGCGCTTGTCTGCTGAGCTAGTTCTCTTGCCATCGCCTGATCATGATTGATCACCAGATAATCTACCGGTGTCATATTGTCTTGAATGCGCCACTTGGCTGACACATAGTCTTCGAAGGTCCCATGATAATCAAGGTGGCCCTCAAAAAAGTTGGTGATCACTGCAATTTTAGGGTGAAACTGCTCTATTCCCATCAGCTGAAAGGAAGAAAGCTCCATGATAAGTGTATCTGTTGCTGTCGCATGAGCGGCAACTTCACTAGCTGGGAAACCGATATTGCCAGATAAGAGCCCTGAACGACCTGCCTGTTCAAAAACATCTGCAATCATCGTCGTGGTTGTTGTTTTACCATTGGATCCTGTAATCGCAATGATTGGTGCTTCTGAGTTCAAGTAAGCCAGCTCAATCTCCGTATAAATCGGAATCCTTTTCTCCTGAGCCTTTTGTATCATGTCGTTTGTATACGGAATCCCTGGGTTTTTGACGATGAGCTCAAAATTTTCATCGAGTAAGTCCAGTGGGTGACTGCCACAGATAACCTTGATGCCTGCTTCTAGCAAGTTTTGGGCAGCTGGGTTGTCCTCAAACGGCTTGCCATCATTGACCGTAACGATAGCCCCTAGGCGGTCCAGCAGACGTGCCGCGGCTTCACCAGATTTTGCTAAACCGAGAACCAACACTTTTTTGTTGTTAAATGACCGAATGTCTTTCATACTAATCGTCTTTCTTAGATATTAATTTGCTACCTGCTTATTTTACCATAAAAGGGCAGAAAAAGGCTAAATAAGCTGGCAGATTGCCTGAAAAACCAACTAAGGACGTTCCTAGTTGGTTTGTTTCATCTGTTTAATTTTGCCCTCATCAGGGGTCACGCGTAAAGTCTTTTGTCCTGTATAGGTAACAAAACCTGGCTTAGCGGCAGTCGGCTTGTGGAGCTTTCTGACCTCAATCATATCGACTTGAACCAAGTTTGACAAGCGTGCCTTCGAATAATAGGCCGCAAGCTCGGCGGCATCGGTCTTGACTTCATCTGATGGATCAAGATTATCCCTGATAACCACGTGGCTCCCTGGAATATCCTTGGCGTGAAACCAGAGCTCGTTTTTCTTGGCCAGCTTGAAGGTCAGCTCTTCGTTTTGCAGGTTGTTACGTCCAACCATGATGATGGTTTGACCATCTGACGCCAGATAGCTCTCAGGTTTTTTCCGTTTGTGAAGCTTATCCTGACTGCGACGACGGATAAAACCTGTCTGTACCAGTTCGTCACGAATGTCACTGATGTCCTCACGACTGGCTTGACTGAGCGCCAGTTCCACCGTCTCCAGGTAAGCGATTGTCGCCTTGGTTTCAGCAATCAAACCTGTCAAGTGCTTGACCGCCTCCTTTAGTTTCTGGTATTTCTTGAAGTAGCGCTGGGCATTCTGATTGGGCGTCAAGGCCTTATCAAGGGCAATCGTCATCGGCTCACCCGTGTAATAATTATCCAGCACCACGCTATCTTTGTCGTTTGGCACCTGATGCAAAAAAGTGGTCAAGAGCTCCCCTTTTTGACGGAAGTCCTCCGCATTCTCGGTCGCCAGTAGCTCGTCCTCCTGTTTGCCCAATTTCTTACGGTTCTTGGCCAGTTCATTATCAACTTTCTGCACCAAATCACTGGCCTGCTGAGCCACACGATCCCGCTCTGCCTTGTCCATAAAAAAGACATCCAAAAGCTCCGACAGGTTGTCATAGGGTTTTGGGCTATCGCCCCATAGCAGAGCAGCAAAACCTTTTGCCGTTAAGCTGGGTTGAGACGGTTGGGCAAAAAATTGACGGAAGGTTTTGAGCTTCTGGCTGCTGGTCATCAGCTCCTCAGACAACTTTTCCGCAGTATCCCGCCCCAACCCCTGAAAGAGGGTCTGCAGGTTTTTGCCTGTCAGCTCCTGCGTTTGCAAGAGGTCAAAGAGCTTTTCATCCCCAATGGTAAAGGGGTTGCCCTTACCTGTTTCAGGTGGTCTGAGGTAGTGACTTCCAGGCAGAATCGTCCGATAAGAGTTCTGCGAGAAACCGACATGCTTGATGGACTCGATGATTTTACCTTGGCTCTTATCAACCAAGAGAATGTTGGAATGCTTGCCCATGATTTCGATGACCAGGGTTACCTTGAGCTGGTCGCCAATCTCAGTTTTGTTAGAGACGCTGATTTCCAGAATGCGGTCATTATCCAGCTGGTCAATCGCCTCAATCACCGCCCCCTGCAGGTACTTTCTCATCAGCATGGTAAAGGTATTTGGTACCTTTGGGTTGTCAAAGTCAGCTCTTGTCAGCTGAATCCGACCAAAAACTGGGTGGGCAGACAGGAGCAGTTTATAGTTGGTGCGATGGTTGCGAATGCCCAGTACTAATTCGCGCTCGAAGGGCTGGTTGACCTTCTGGATACGACCACCTAGCAGATCTTCTTGCAACTCTTTCGTCAAATGGTGCAAAAAAAAGCCGTCAAAGGACATGGGTCACCTCTTTCTATGGTTCTCTTTCTTTTATTATAGCACAGGACATGCGCAAACGCATGAGGAAAATCTAGCTTTATCGTCCTGTGAACAGCTGCTAAGTCCGACTGAAATGCGTCACCGTCAGCCCTTCTAAATCACCATGAGAAGTTCTCTTTCTTGAAATAAAAACGTTTTTTCGTTATCATAGAAGTATCATATAGATAGGAGAACAGCGATGAAGCTATTACATACCTGTATCCGTGTCAAGGATTTGGATGCCTCAATTAACTTTTACAGCTCAGCCTTTCCCTTTAAGGAAGTTCGCCGCAAGGACTTTCCTGACCACAAGTTCACCCTTGTGTTTATGAAAACCGAAGGGGAAGATTTTGAACTAGAGTTGACCTATAACTATGACCACCCAGGCTATGACTTGGGCGACGGCTATGGTCACTTGGCTGTAGGTGTGGAGGATTTGGAAGCCAACCACGCTAGCCATATCGTTGCGGGTTATGAGGTGACCGACCTCAAGGGTCTCCCTGGTCAAGAACCCCACTACTACTTTGTCAAAGATCCTGATGGCTACAAAATCGAAGTCATTCGCCTGCATTAATCGTAGAGCAACCTACTGCTAGGCAATTATTAACCAAGCTGATCATCTCTGTATTCACTAACAGGAGGGTCGGCTTTTTTAGTACGCAACTAAGTTGCTGTGAAAGGTGGCGACGGTTTTTATCATAAGAATTTTGATACAATACTGTCCCTGCTGCAATGGTTGGTAAAGGAGACTGTATGTATTACTTGAAAAAATATCACCATCAGCCCAGCATCACGATCGGCTACGCCCGCGTCAGCTCTGCTGACCAGCATCAAGCGCTAGGACTAGCGGTTCAAAGGGAGGCCCTCAGCTTTTGCGACCTTATCTTTGCCGAGAAAGACTCAGGAGCTTACAACCATCGTCCCAAACTGGATAAAGCCCTTGAGACCGTTCATTGTCTTCGACATGGAGTTCACGGTCTGTGTCCTCAATACGAATGATAAAAGTACCACCATGATGACGAGCATAAATGTAGTTAAAAAGAGCTGTACGAGCGTTTCCGATATGGAGTATGCCTGTTGGACTTGGTGGGTAACGCACGCAAATTGGTTGTGACATCGTTTCTCCTCATTTATTTAGTCAATCCCTAGTATTAAAGCATAGCTAGATGATGAGATTATCCTTTGAACAACTTAAAAAACGCCCGATGAACGAGCGTCTGATTTAGTGTTTTCGATAATTGCAAAACATAAACAACATTACCGAGAAGAGAAAATAAGTCAAAAGCTGGTTCCTAGCAAGCAATGGTAAAGGGATTGCCAAACTATCTAGGAGAGTTTTTATGACAAATGAAAGCCCCAAACAAGGGAATAAACCGAAAATCCTCTCCTCTTCTTTTGTCCAACGAACACCTAAAAACGGTAGCGACAGAGGTAGAACGACCAACATCTGAACCAACTTTGGAAAGTTTTCTAAAAAACGACTTGGCAACAAAAGGAAAACAGCTCCGAGCACCATAGCAGTGAATGCCAATCGTTTCACATAAATACGCCAATGATTAGGTTGTTTTATGATCATAACTAACGTTTGGACCCCCTCGATAAGCTCTTCTAGCACGTTTGTGGAGAGCTATCCAGCCATTTCCATCAGTGTCAAGTGAAGTAGCGAGCATCTCACCAATACTCCAACCAATGCCCATAAAGGCCAAAATTTCATGTATTACTGAGACCGCTACTCCAAACCAACCTGCCAAAAAAGCTGTCGTAGCTGTAAATCCCGCATTTGCTAAATTAGCAACTGCTCCAGCTGGTACCGCGAGCCCTGTATATTGCCAATCATCATATACATGACGAAAACCTGTTCTGCCAACACTCTC
Organism: Streptococcus sp. E24BD; assembly: GCF_041807825.1. Lineage (NCBI taxonomy): Bacteria > Bacillati > Bacillota > Bacilli > Lactobacillales > Streptococcaceae > Streptococcus > Streptococcus sp. E24BD. Next base: position 7,386 of record NZ_JBGTZB010000023.1, read on the forward strand.
TTTTACAAACTCCTGTCGGCTAACAAGCCCCGTATTATCTGTCGTTTCAATAATAGAACGGTTATTAACCGACGTAGAAGAAATCATATCATGCGTTTCTAAATTATAAATATCCGTCGCTAATACAATACCGTTTTCTCCTACAAGCATTGTGATGATATAGTTATTTTCAAAATAGGATTGCTCCACTTTATCTGGATTAGCCGCTTTAATCTCCGTAAATAATGACGAATGTCTAACAGAATCTGTTCCCGAAAACTCTAAAGCTTTAACAATAGAGATAGGTTGTATAAATATGCTCAACGCCATCAAAAATAGATAAAAAGCAGAAAATTTCTTAGACATCTTTATTCTCCTTTGACATAAGATGCTGGTATCTAACACCTTGCCTTTAAGTACGACTAACCTCCTTTCAATTTATTGACAAAGCACTTGTGCCTTTTTTCTCATTTTATCATATAAAATAAAAAAAGCAAGAAATTAGAAAACGAATACAAAACCTGTTAAAAAGTCCCACACTTCACTTTGAAAATAAAATACATAAAAAAGTGATCTACTCCCCTTATAGTGGACAGTGAAAAAACAAAAATTCACTAGAAACTAAAAGGGGAGTTTTCGTATGTCAAAAAGAAGTCCAAAATCAGTAGAGGAAAAACTAGAGATTATTATCAGCAAGCATAATGACAATCCTCTTGTTATGAAGAGCCTAAGAAATGCTATGGAAGCTAATTCAGATGCCACGCCACTTATCCCTAGTGAGCGTGACTCCCAATACACTTCACGGAAATATCGGATGATAACGACACAATATCAGATGACACGATCTATGTCACGAGTTGGCAAATGCATTGACAATGCGCCAATTGAGAGTTTCTTTGGTCACTTTAAAACCGAGTGCTATAATTTGAATAGTTACAAGACCTTTGAGGAATTGGTTACTGATATTGATGACTATATCTATTTTTACAATAACGAACGATTTCAAGAAAAGTACAACGACCTTGCCCCTCTTGAAATGAGGAACAAGGCCGTTGCTTAATCTTTTATTATTTCATTGTCCACTTGACAGGGTACCGTTCACATACCACTCCCTCAATTAGTTTTTCAACTTTTCAACATCTCGCGCGATAACCAACTCTTCATCTGTTGGAACCACGAGGACACGCACTTTGGCAGCTGGTGTTGAGATATCACCTGAGTTACCAAAAACATTCTTCTCAGGGTCAATGTCAAGACCAAACCATGTCAAACCATTGACGATTGATTGACGCACCAGAGCGGAGTTCTCACCGATACCTGCGGTGAAGACCAAAGCATCTGCACCATTAAGTACCGCTAGGTATTGACCAATAAACTTCTGCAAACGATTAACCAGCATATTGAAGGCTAGGGTACATTTTTCATCTCCTGCCGCAACACCTGCTTCAATCTCGCGCATATCACTGGATACTTCGGCAATACCGAGGAGACCGGATTGCTTGTTGAGGACGTTGACGACATCTGCAGCATCTTTTAGCTCTTCCACCTGCTCGATTAGATAAGGAATGATTGCTGGGTCAATATCCCCTGAACGTGTCCCCATCATCGGACCAGCAAGCGGTGTGAAGCCCATGGATGTGTCGACAGATTTACCACCATCAATCGCTGAGATTGAGATCCCATTACCGATGTGAGCGGTAATCAATTTTGTTTCTTCCAATGGTTTTCCAAGCAACTCAGCTGCCCGACGAGACACGTAGTAGTGGCTTGTTCCATGAGCACCGTATTTACGTACTTGATGATCTGTATAGAACTTATTTGGTACGGGGTAGCGGTAAGCAACTTCTGGCATGGTCGTATGGAACGCTGTATCAAAGACCGCGACGCTAGTGATGTCTGGTAAGATTTCCTTAAAGGCACGGATACCAGCCACGTTAGCTGGGTTGTGAAGTGGCGCTAAGCTAGATAACTTCTCAATACGAGCGATAGCTTCCTCATCCAAGAGAACTGATTCTTTAAAGTCTTCACCACCAGCAACAACGCGGTGACCGACGCCTGTAATCTCATCATAGCTACTGATAATCTCGTAGCGAATCAAATCATCTAGCAAAAGCTTTACAGCTTGGTTATGGTCAGCAATATCAAGGGTTTGAGATTCCTTTTTCCCATCAAACTTTACAGTTGAAATCGAATCTTTCAAACCGATACGCTCAACAATACCAGCTGCCAAGACTTCTTCTTCTGGCATGCGGTAAAGTTGCCACTTTAGGCTTGAACTACCTGCGTTGATTGCAATTGTTTTTGACATCATACACCTCTATTTTTTTTGTTATCCCTTACATTATAGCAAATTCTTATCAAAATGGCACGCCTTTGGACTATATTTTTTTGTGAGTTTGTGACGTTTTTAACAGTTGTTTCCCAGACATGATAGACTATAAACGATTCACAATCATTATTAGCTACTTTTCCAGGTCCTAAGAGCTTTCATAAATGCTCTTAAGGCATCGGGGTCTTTTAAATCAGTTAAGGGATAGATGAAGCTCTCCTTGCTCTTTTCTGCTTGCTTTTGCAAGATAAAAATCGATTTGGTCAGTTGCTGACCAGCAAAAAGGTTATCAGGCAAGGTAATCACACCAAGGATATTGGCATAGTCGCTTAGCCATTGTTTCAATAAATCTGCCTGCGGGCTTGTTAACAAGTTATTTGGCGCTAGAAAAATCGCTAGTCCTCCAGGTTTTAAGTACTTGAGCGATTGTTCCATGAGGAGATGATGCGCATAGGTTTTTTGCCCTGTTGAGGCCACCTGATAGCGGCTAGCAATCTCTTCATCAGGGTAATATCCAACTGGCAAATCAGACAAAATCACATCGCTCTCTGGCAAATGCTGCGGACGAACAGCGTCGCCTTGTACCAAAGTCAACGGTAAACCAGCAATCTCAGCCATGCTAGCCGATAAATCAATCAGCAAGTCATCCAGCTCAATGCCTGTATAAGTTAGCTGCTTGCTGGTTTGGCTGAGCAACGTTAAGGCCAGATTGCCCGTACCTGAACCGATTTCCAGAACATCCAGCTGAGGTTTATCCGTCAGGACTTCAATCAAGAACAAGAGGATAAAGCCCAGTGAATCTGGGGTGAATTGATGATTAGGCTGGAGCTTATCTGTCTGACTACCCTTGATGAGTAGGAACTGATAAACACGTCGCCAGTCCTCAGCACTCAGTTTAAGGTCACGTAGGACTTGATGGCGCTTGGCTAGGTGCTCGCTTGCTGTTTCTTCCCCAAGATAGGACGCATTTTGCTCAATCAAGGCATCAAAGAAATGGGTTGATAAGGCCGTTTGCAGATCATGGGTATTGTCCAGCACCAGCTGGTAGGCCTGTTCGATTTTAGTTAATGTCATGGGTTGCCTTTCCAACGTTTTTGGTCTCATTATACCAAAAAACCAGCCCATTGGCTGGTTTTAGGTTTAGTCTTGATCTGGTTGATAGGCTAAAATATCGCCTGGTTGGCAGTTGAGCTCACGGCAGATGGCTTCTAAAGTAGAGAAACGAACGGCTTTCGCCTTTCCTGTTTTCAAGATAGACAAATTAGCGGTGGTGATGCCTATCTTTTCAGCCAAATCCTGTGATTTCATTTTTTTCTTTGCTAATTCCACATCGAGGTTCACTATAATCATCGACTGACCTCCTAAATGGTAAAATCATTTTCTTCAGCGATGGCGTTCGCTTGCTCCAAAACTTTGGAAATAGTCCAAACTAAAATCGCCGCAATGATAGGAAATCCATCGAAACCAATCTCTAAATTGCTTACAGGACCGACTGAAATGCTAAGCACCCAAGAAAATAGCAGAGCGATTGCCGCATGACATGCCAAGGTAGCATTTTCAGCGATGAAAATACGGTCTTCGAGGAGGTTTTTACAGAATTTACGGATAAACCAGGTAAGGGCAATATGAGGTAAAACGTCAAGTAAACTCAACCAGAGTAACCAGAGGCTAGGTAGGCTAGACAATTTGCCTTGTACCTGACCGCCATGTTGTTGAGCAAACGTCATTCCCCAAGAGACAATTTGATCAAGTCCGACCACACTAATGATGAGCAACAAGATTAAGCCAATCACAAAGCCGAAAAGCTGGAGACCAAGGGCAATGTTAAGAACAGGGACAAGGTATTTTAGGTATGATAATTCTTTTTTCATGATGAAACTCCTTTTGATGTATTTTAGTTAGATATTAAGAATAGTTACAAAGCCAATAAATCGTTTTTAGAACTGATTAAATCATTATTTTTACCCCTTTTCAACTCTTTTTTATTGTTTATCAATATGTTGTCGACATCTTTAGTATACCACAAAAAAATTCTTTTGCAACACTTTTTTATTAAAAAACAATAATTTTTTAACCTTATTCAAAATCCGAAACCTTTGAATGGTGATTTGATAGCTTTGCAGCTGAACTTTTCCCAGTTTTTTGCTATAATACTTCTTATGACAAAAAAAGTAATTGCTATTGATTTAGACGGCACACTCCTTCGCCGTGACCACACCATTTCAGAAAACAGTGTTAAGACGATTCAACAGGTTATCGCCAAGGGGCATACAGTTGTCATTGCTACAGGGCGCCCTTATCGTATGGCAAAAGCCTACTATAAACAGCTTGGGCTGACCTCTCCGATGATTAACTTTAACGGAGCAATGTTACATATCCCTGAAAAAGCTTGGGCAGGTGAACATGCCATTACCATCGATCGCTCTTACCTCCTTGAGCTATTGCAGGAAACCCATCGATTCGAACTAGACTTCGTCGCTAGCGAATACCGCGACCATTTCCTCGTCACTTTAGATCAGAGGGATAAGATTGATCCAAAACTTTTCGGGCTCAATGAGCTGAGCGATGACCTCTTGCTTAACCCAAATCAGCTACTCGCAGATCCTCTTGCATTGTTAGTGCAAACCCGTCACGAGGATAAATACCAGCTGGCAAAAGAGATTAAAGCCTATTTCAGGCATGAGATTGAAGTTGATTCTTGGGGCGGACCGTTAAATCTGTTAGAGTTTTCACCCAAAGGAATCAACAAAGCCTATGCTTTAGAGCGGTTATTGACCAGTTTAGTACGATCCAGAGAGGACTTGATTGCTTTTGGCGATGAGCAAAATGACACGGAGATGCTAGCTTTTGCAAACGTTGGCTATGCCATGAAAAATGCCAATCCCATGCTCCTTGAATATGCTGATCAACAGATTTCATATACTTGCGATGAAGACGGGGTCGCCCAGCAACTCCGTGAATTATTTTTGTAAGTTTCAGAAAAATACTGAAAGAAACAAGTAAGCATTTTCAGGGAATTGAAAAAATAAAAATTTTTTCGAACAAGCAGGAACACTTGTTATATTACTTTTGTTCGTATTTTAACAAACTGAACTACCCAAAAACTCCTAAAAACAGGCTATCTAGCTTATTTTTTCGTTTTTGTTTACTCGCTAACTTATAGGTTAACTTGATTAATTATTATAATTTCTACCTATTGACAAGAAATTGAAATCGTTTTACAATAATGACGTTCTTGACTTTCTTTGACATGGTTAAAAAGGACTTTTAACACAATAAGAGGCTATTTTAGTCATGTCAATGAAAAATAATTTAAAGGAGGAAATTCAAGAATGGGTATCGGTATTGTTATTGCCAGCCATGGTGAGTTTGCTGCTGGCATTCACCAGTCAGGTGCAATGATTTTTGGCGAACAAGAAAAAGTACAAGTCGTGACCTTTATGCCAAACGAAGGTCCAGATGACTTGCACGCAAAAATCAGTGCAGCTATCGCTCAATTTGACGCCGATGATGAAATCCTTGTCCTCGCTGACTTGTGGAGTGGTTCGCCATTTAACCAAGCCAGCCGTGTCGCAGGTGAAAATCCTGAACGCAAGGTAGCTATCATCACAGGTCTCAACCTGCCAATGTTAATCCAAGCCTACACTGAACGTCTAATGGACGCTAGTGCTGGTGTTGAACAGGTGGCAGCTAATGTTCTCAAAGAAGCACGCGAAGGGATTAAGGTTCTACCTGAATCACTCGAGCCTGCATCAACAACTGCAGCACCAGTTGCAGCACCAGTTCGTCAAGGAGCTATTCCTGAGGGCACAGTCATCGGAGACGGCAAGCTCAAAATCAACTTGGCGCGTATCGACACCCGTCTTTTGCACGGTCAAGTGGCAACTGCTTGGACACCGGACTCTAAAGCCAACCGTATCATCGTTGCCTCAGATGCTGTCGCCCAAGATGAACTGCGTAAGCAACTTATCAAGCAAGCTGCACCAAACGGGGTGAAGGCAAACGTTGTGCCAATTAGAAAACTCATTGAAGCGGCTAAAGACCCTCGCTTTGGTGATACGAAGGCATTGATCTTGTTTGAAACACCTCAAGAAGCTCTCGAAGCTATCAAGGGTGGTGTGCCAATTCAAGTCCTCAACGTTGGTTCAATGGCGCACTCAACAGGTAAAACCATGGTCACAAACGCCTTATCGATGAATAAGGCCGATGTGGCAACGTTTGAAGAGCTACGCGACCTCGGTGTCAGCTTTGACGTTCGCAAGGTGCCAAATGATAAACCTGGCAACCTGTTTGACTTGATTAAAAAAGCAAATGTGAACTAACTCTTCTTTGTTAAACTCAAAACTGAATTCGGACTAAAAATGCTCCAAAATTTAGTCAGCTCCTAGATGGCGACACCATCGGCGGATCTGCCTACGGATTTTATCGCATTTTCTTAACGTCCTTATATCTTATGAAATTGAACACGGGTTAAATCCTGTGTGAAAAAGACCAACTCTCCTAGAAACTAGAGTTTCTTCGCCTAGTTGCCTATTTTCACTGTGGATTTTTAACACCCTTTGTATCTTACTGAAAGGATAAAATAATGGATATTTCAATTATTTCTGCTATTTTAATCGTCGTGGTCGCCTTCCTAGCTGGTATGGAAGGTGTCCTTGACCAATTCCAATTCCACCAACCCATCGTAGCTTGTACCTTGATTGGTCTGGTGAGTGGTAACCTAACTGCCGGTATCATGCTCGGTGGTACCCTCCAGTTTTTGGCTCTTGGTTGGGCTAACATCGGTGCTGCGGTAGCTCCTGACGCGGCTCTGGCTTCTGTAGCTTCTGCTATCATCTTGATCAAAGGTGGCGACTTCTCAAACAATGGTATCCAAGTCGCACAAGCCGTTGCTATCCCTCTAGCTGTTGCTGGTCTTTTCTTGACCATGATTGTCCGCACGATCTCCGTTGGTTTGGTGCACGGTGCCGACGCAGCTGCTGAGCGCGGTGACTTTGCGGCACTTGAGCGCTACCACTTGGTTGCTCTCTCTCTTCAAGGTCTGCGTATCGCTATTCCTGCGGCGCTCTTGATTGCCGTTCCTGCTGATGCTGTACGTGCCATGCTGGAAGCTATGCCTGATTGGTTGCAAGGTGGTATGGCTGTCGGCGGTAGCATGGTTATCGCGGTTGGTCTTGCCATGGTTATCAACATGATGGCAACCCGCGAAGTTTGGCCATTCTTTGCTCTTGGTTTTGCTCTGGCTGCTGTCAGCGACTTGACCTTGATTGCTCTTGGTGCCATTGGTACAGCCCTTGCCTTCATCTACCTCAACCTCTCTAAAAAAGGGGGTAACGCTGGTTCAGGTGACCCAATTGGCGACATTTTAGAAGACTACTAAGAAGGGGGATAAAAACATGTCAGAAAAAGTACAATTAACCCTGAAAGACCGTCAGAACATCTGGTGGCGTTCTCAGTTCCTTCAAGCTTCTTGGAACTACGAGCGGATGCAAAACTTGGGTTGGGCCTACACTATGGTGCCAGCCATCAAAAAACTTTACACTAAAAAGGAAGACCAGCAGACGGCACTTAAACGCCACATGGAATTCTTCAACACGCATCCTTACGTGGCAGCACCAATCGTCGGTGTTACCCTCGCTCTTGAAGAAGAGCGTGCTAACGGTGGTCAAGTAGACGATACCGCTATCCAAGGGGTTAAAATCGGGATGATGGGACCTCTCGCTGGTATCGGTGACCCTGTTTTCTGGTTTACCGTTCGCCCAATCCTCGGTGCCCTCGGTGCTTCCCTTGCCGTATCAGGAAACATCATCGGTCCAATGCTCTTCTTCATCGTTTGGAACGCCATCCGTATGCTTTTCCTCTGGTACACCCAAGAGTTCGGTTACAAATCTGGTCGTGAAATCACCAAAGACATGTCAGGTGGTATCCTTCAAGACATCACCAAAGGTGCCTCAATCCTTGGGATGTTCATCATCGCTGTTTTGGCAGAACGCTGGGTATCCATCAAGTTTGCCTTTAACGTTTCAGAAGTGCAATTAGATGATAAAGCATTTATCCACTGGGATAAATTGCCAGAAGGTAGCGAGGGAATTCGTGAAGCCTTCGCCCAAGTTGGTCAAGGTCTCTCTCAAACACCAACTAAGATAACTAGCTTCCAACAAAACTTGGACGGTCTCTTACCAGGTGTTATGCACTTGCTCTTGACCTTCCTATGTATGTGGTTGCTCAAGAAAAAAGTATCTCCAATCACCATTATTGTAGGTCTCTTCATCGTTGGTATCTTGGCACGCGTTGCAGGTATCATGTAAGATGGCAAACCCTCACTATGTGAGGGTTTTGTCGTCATTTGGGACGTGTCGCCTCTTACTTTTCCCCTTTCTTTTGAGAAGATGCTGAGCACGCAACAAATTCTAACTAAGTTTTTGTTCGTCCGATTATATGATTTCTTTCGCTTTATATATTTTAATGTTATAATATAAAAAACGAAAGGAGTCTCTTATGAAAAAAATAACACCACTGAAAGCCTTCCTCTATCTTTTGGGAGGAATCTTATTGCTCAGTCTCATTATTGCTCTACTCCCCTTAGTATTCTTTTTGGGAGTAATCGGAACTTGGTACTACAGTAAACGACAACCTAATCCTGATAAGCGAAAAAAATATATCTCTTTGCTGGCTATCGGAGGGCTAGGAACACTCCTACTCGCTCCTTCATATTTCTCAGAAAATACACCAAACCAGACTAAACCAACCAGCACGGTATTAACTAGTCAATCTTCAAATTCTTCAGCGGTAAAAAAAGAAATAGGCAACAAGCAAACAGATTCTTCCTCATTTATACCTGAATCAACCACAACTACAGTATCCGAAACGGAACAAAATCAGAAACAGATTGCTGAAGTTGCTAAACAGGCTGAGGAAGAGAAACTGGCCGCTGAAAAAGAGGAAGCTGAGAGAAAAGCGGCTGAAGAAGCTGCTAGAAAAGCTGAGGAGGAGCGACTGGCTGCTGAACTAGCAGAAGCTCAACATCAAGCAGAGGAACAAGAGGCGACTATAGTTTCTCAGCAACAGGGATTTGTTCAAGCTCCTGCTACAGTTAGATATGCAAACTGTTCTGAAGCCAGAGCTGCCGGGGTCACGCCGATTTATTTAGGTGAGCCTGGTTACAGCCGAAAATTAGACCGAGATGGGGACGGAATTGCTTGCGAATAATCGTCACTGTTCCCACCTAACTGTGCCTCCCCAATTCAGCTAACTCTGGTAAGGCAGGCTAAAACCTCATAATTTCAAAGAAACAAAACAAGGAGGAGCCTATGGCACAATCACTCAACACAACTGTTCTTTTTCAAACAACTGGCGTGTCCTACGCAGACATCGGTAGCAAGGTCGGCAAATTTCTCATTGGCGACAAAGCAATCGAATTTTACCCAGACACCAATGTCGAACGCTACATCCAGATTCCTTGGGGCAACATTCAGCATATCGGTGCGAACGTTCATGGAAAAACCGTTAGCCGACATTTTGAAATCCAAACTGACAGCGGAAAATTCCTCTTTGCCAGCAAGGACTCTGGTAAGATTCTGAAAATCGCTCGAGAGAAGCTTGGTAATGATAAGGTGATTAAATTGCCAACACTCTTGCAGACAATCGGTAAAAAAATCAAGCAAGTATTTGCCAAATCGTCCTAAATCAGGTATAATAAGACTAACGGATAAGTAGTGTGTCCTTTTCTTTCAGAAAGTCTGCGGTAGCTGTGAGCAGATAGAAAAGACAGATGAAATTCTACCGTGTAGACAACTCAATCACCAATCAAGGCACTTGTGCGAAGCTGGATGGAACCGCGTGAACACGCTCCAGCAGAAACACTGGTGCTGTTTTTATTTCAAAGGAGGACTCTTATGTTAGACATCAAACGACTACGTACTGATTTTGACGGTACCGCTAGCAAACTCGCCCAACGTGGGGTGGACCGCAAGGTCTTAGAAACCCTCAAAACCTTGGACGAAAAGCGCCGTGAGCTCTTGGTCCAGTCTGAAGAAGCTAAGGCCAAGCGCAACAAGGCTTCCGAGGCCATTGCAACTGCCAAACGCAACAAAGAAGATTCCAGCAGCCAAATCGCTGCCATGCAAGAGCTAGGGGCTAACATCAAAGCGATTGACGCTGAATTGACCAGCATTGATGAGCAAATCAGCCAGACCATCGCTATCCTGCCAAATACTGCCCACGATAGCGTCCCTGTGGGAGCAGATGAAGAAGACAATGTGGAGGTCCGCCGTTGGGGGACACCACGCACCTTTGACTTTGAACCCAAAGCTCACTGGGATCTGGGTGAAGACCTCGACATCCTAGACTGGGAACGTGGGGCAAAAGTCACAGGCAGCCGCTTCCTCTTCTACAAGAAATTAGGAGCGCGATTAGAGCGCGCCCTCTACAACTTCATGCTGGACGAGCACGCCAAAGAAGGCTATCAGGAAATCGTGCCCCCTTATCTGGTCAACCGTGACTCCATGTTTGGCACTGGTCAGTATCCAAAATTCAAGGAAGACACCTTTGAAATCGCAGACGAAGAACGTCCGCTGGTACTGATTCCGACAGCCGAAGTCCCTCTGACCAACTTCTACCGCAACGAGATCATCGACGGCAAGGATTTGCCGATTTACTTCACCGCTATGAGCCCATCTTTCCGCTCTGAAGCAGGCTCAGCTGGTCGTGACACCCGCGGTCTCATCCGCCTTCACCAATTCCACAAGGTAGAGATGGTCAAATTTGCCAAGCCAGAAGAGTCTTACGAGGAATTGGAAAAAATGACAGCTGACGCCGAAAACATCCTCCAAAAACTGGGACTCCCTTACCGCGTTCTTGCCCTCTGCACAGGCGACATGGGCTTCTCAGCGGCTAAGACCTATGACTTGGAAGTCTGGATTCCAGCCCAAAATGCCTACCGTGAAATTTCCAGCTGTTCCAACACCGAAGATTTCCAAGCCCGTCGTGCCCAAATCCGCTACCGTGACGAAGACGGCAAGGTCAAGCTTCTCCACACCCTCAACGGTTCAGGCTTGGCAGTCGGTCGCACCGTAGCAGTCATCCTTGAAAACTACCAAAATGAAGACGGTTCTGTCACTATCCCAGAAGTCCTACGCCCTTACATGGGGGGGGCAGATACAATTACCGCACCATAACCCAAGAAAATGCACAAGAACAGGAAACCTGATTGCCTGTTCTTGTGCGTTTTTTCCTATTGGATAACGGTTTAACAAGCGATTTACAAGGCTACAAGATTACCCTGATTGTTAGCTGCACCGCTTTTTTGCTATAATGGAAGACATGAAGATTACTAAACTTGAAAAGAAAAAACGCCTTTACCTACTAGAACTAGATGATACAGAAAGACTTTATATCACAGAGGATACCATTGTTCGGTTCATGTTGACCAAGGGCAAGGACATTACCGATGTGGAACTAGAGGACATTCGCCAGTTTACGCAATTTTCCTATGGTAAAAATCTCGCCCTCTATCACCTATCCTTCAAGCAACGAACAAGCAAGGAAGTCCGTGATTACCTGATGAAACATGAGATTGACGAAGATATCATCTCGACCGTCATTGACAGCCTGACTGCCGATAAATGGCTGGACGATGCCCGCTATGCCCAGCAACTGATTCAAGGCAATCTCTATTCTGGTGACAAGGGGCCATTTGCACTGAAACAAAAACTGATACAAAAAGGAGTTCCGCTGAGAGTGATTGAGGCTGCCTTAGAGGAGTCTGATTTTACCGAGGTTGTTGAACGGCTCGTCAACAAGGCCATCCGAAAGTACAGTGGTAAGCTACCGCAAAAGGAGCTCAAAGACAAGCTCACCCAACACCTACTCAACAAGGGTTTCTCCTATCAGACCGCCAGCTCTGCCATTGCGTCAGCAACAATCGATACCGACGAAGAGAGAGAGGGCGAACTCCTGCTGGCGGAACTCGAGAAACAAGAGCGAAAATACAGCAGAAAATACGATGGCTATGAACTGAAACAGCGGGTAAAGCAGGCCTTAGCTCGGAAAGGTTATTCGTTTTCCGCCATCGACCGTGCTTTTCGGGATTATTTTTAGTGCGTTTTTAATCAGATTATGGTAAAATAATGATGTGGATAAACTTTTTAGAAAGTTGGTAAGCGGATGAAGTTACCTAAAGAGGGCGACTTTATTTCGATTCAGAGTTATAAGCATAATGGCCAGCACCATCGCACTTGGCGAGATACCATGATTCTAAAAACCACTGAGCATGCGGTTATTGGGGTCAACGACCACACTCTGGTCTTGGAAAATGATGGGCGGCGCTGGGTAACACGAGAACCAGCTCTGGTCTATTTCCATAAGAAATTTTGGTTTAATGTAGTTGCCATGATTCGAGATGAGGGGATTTCTTATTATTGCAATATGGCTAGCCCGTATATTCTCGACCAAGAGGCGCTCAAGTATATCGACTATGACCTCGATGTCAAAGTATTTACTGACGGGACAAAAAAGCTGCTGGATATTGAAGAATATGAGCAGCATCGTCGTCAGATGGGCTACCCTACTGATTTGGACTTGATTCTAAAGGAAAATGTGAAAATCCTCGTTGACTGGATCAATCAAAAAAAAGGCCCCTTCTCAGAAGAATACGTTAAGATTTGGTACAATCGCTATCTGGAATTGAAAGGTTGCTAACCCTAAAAAGCCACCAGCTGTCTCGCTGGTGGCTTTTTAGAACTTATTAGTCAATCCTGTCAAAATCGTAGGTGATCGTGTAGCGGGCAGTCTGACCTGCTTTCAAAATAATATCCCCAAAATCAGCATGGTTGACCGCATCAGGTAAGGTTTGGGCTTCCAGAGCGATTCCTTCATGTTTCAAGTTTTCTCGCCCATTGCTTCGGCTGAAGACGACACCTTCTTCAGGGAAGTTAAAACTGTAAACCACCAGACCATTACGCTCAGAGTAAACGGTGACCTGATTACCACTCATCTGGTCAGTCAAGATAGCAATAGGATTGGTCTCAGGAACAAGGACCTCAAAGGCATCATCTAACCCACCTGTGAGGCTGATTGCCTCAATGACTGATGTGCTCTTCCGAAAATCATAAGGCGTTCCTGTGACATCCAGACGTCGCCCTGTCGGAATCAAATGCTCATCTGTTTCAAGCCGGGCATTAGCAGCGATAAACAAGGTATGCCGCGCTAAATTATCCTGCTCACCTAAGTTAAAGTAAACATGATTAGTCGGATTGAAGAGGGTATCACTGGTCGCCTCACTACCCTCATAAGTCACAGTGAGACGGTCGTGATCATCCAGCAGATAAGTTGCAGTGATGGTCATATCTCCAGGAAAGCCATCAAGGACAGCCAAGGACCGATAGCTGAAACGAACGCCAGACTTACCTGGTTCTTCGATAATCCCGTAATCCCAGACTTGGCGGTGAAGACCATAAGGTCCACCATGTAGGGTATTCCCGTTATTATTGGTTGGTAAATGGCAGAGCTCACCATTGATTATGGCTTGACCAGCCTTTATCCGACCAGCCACCCTACCGACTGTCTGACCAGCACAGATGCCATTTTTAAGGTAGTCACTAGGCAACTCATGTCCTAAGACTAAATTAGTCAATCGACCATCAGGTTGAGGGAAATAAAAACTTTGCCAAGTCGCTCCCAAGGTCAGAAAATCCGCCCGAGTTCCTCGGCGATTTGACAAGGTAATTTGATGAATCTCCTGCCCATCAATCGTTTCGATAAGACGTGTACTAACTGCCATAAATGCTCCTTTTGACATAATAAATTTTATATATCTATTGTAACCCTTTTTAAGTTTTTTTTCAAATGAAAATTTGAAAACGATTAACTCGTTTACGAAGTAACCTAACAGGCAGTATAAGAAATCAGCTCAGCTATTTACCGTATCACTAAAAAGTACCAAAAACAAAAGGTGTCAAGTCATCTTGCCTGAGGAGAGATAACCCTTTGTTAAACAAACCTTCCCAAGGTACTCACCTGATTGAAGAATGGTCACGTGATTTGGAAAAATCATAGCCATAAGACCGAAAAACCAGGTTGTTGGATACCAGACCAGCATAACTTCAGTAATAAATCGTCGGTTATTGCCACGATCTTGATAGCGCCGTTTATATTCTTGCCTCAATCACCAGGACGGGACCGCCACATGAAAAGTCTGATCCGACCATGTTCGCATGGCCAACAGCAACCACAGCATCATGTTAATCGCAACTAGCACCAGATAACCTTTTTCATGATAAAACTTAGCTTGTTGAACATATTTTTTCTTGTATCCTTTAGAACTCAATGGTCGTCGGATAGCTTTTCGTTGCTCCTTTGTCAGCAGATGCCTTACTTGCTCACCAACATAGATAATTTTCTGCCATGTTTGCTAGATTAAAAAAAGCAATCCGAAAATTGCTTTTTTCTGAAATGACTACGCTTTATTGGCTGAACCAAAGACATCGATACGCTCTTCTACCATACCTTGAACAGCTTTCACGCCGTCTGCAAGGAATTTACGTGGGTCGAAGAGTTTTTTCTTGTCGTACTCAGCTTTGTTAGCAGAGTAGTCAGACGCAAACTTAAGCGTTGCTTCTGTGAAGGCAATCTGTCCTTCAGTGTTCACGTTAACTTTAGCCACACCAAGACGAATCGCTTCTTGGATTTGCTCATCAGGGATACCTGAACCACCGTGAAGAACGATTGGCGTGCCAGGGATAGCTTCTGTCAATTTCTTCAAGTGTTCAAGGTCAAGACCCTCCCAGTTTTCTGGGTATGGGCCGTGGATGTTACCGATACCAGCTGCCAAGAAATCAATACCAGTTTCAACCATAGCGATGGCATCTTCAATTGGAGCAAGTTCACCCTTACCAACGATACCGTCTTCCTCACCACCGATAGTACCAACTTCAGCCTCAACAGAGATCCCTTTTGAGTGTGCAAGAGCAACCACTTCGCGAGCTTTTGCAAGGTTTTCCTCAACTGGCAAGTGAGAGCCGTCAAACATGATAGAGGTGTAACCAACCTCGATACACTCCAAAGAGTCTTCGTAGTGACCGTGGTCAAGGTGGATGGCAACAGGAACAGTGATGTTCATAGACTCAATCAAGTTCGCAATCAAGTTACGAGCAACCTTGTAACCACCCATGTACTTAGCCGCACCCATAGATGTTTGGATAAGCACTGGCGCTTTTTTGGCTTCTGCACCACGCAGGATAGCCTGAGTCCACTCAAGGTTGTTGGTGTTAAATCCGCCGACAGCGTAGCCGTTCTCACGCGCCGCTTTGACAAATTCTGCTGCTGAAACTAATGGCATGTTATAGCCTCCTTTATTTTTTGGGCAATAGCAGAGCTAAACCCTTACTCGTTCATTCTATCACATTTTGGTAAAAATTTCTAGTCCCTGAGTAGAAATTTCTCCTTAACCAACGACACCCTCAAATCAAAATACCATCTAAATGATTCAATTCATGCTGACAAATCTGAGCTGGAAAATCGGTCAGGGTCAGCGTTTGCTCCTGCCATTGCTGATTGAAAAAGCGTACCCTTCTCTCACAATAACGTGTCGTTTGTCGACTTCCTGACAAGGACAAACAGCCCTCTTGGGTCTCGTAGGGCTGGCTCTTGCCTAGCAAAACAGGGTTGTACATGACCAGACTAGAAAACCCAAGTCGATAATAATAACGCGTTTATGGTAACCAATCATATTAGCCGCTAAGCCAACACAACGGTCCTTATTCGCAACTAACATCGCCTGCAATTCTTAACCAATAAAACAATCTGCCTTGGTGGCAGGCTTGCTTGGCTGACCAAGAAAAAAGACATCTGTCACAATTGATTTCATCATTGTATTTCTCTTTCTATTTATGATTTTAGGAAACCTTCCCTGACTGCCCTTTTAACCAACGACGATAGCGGCAGTAGAGAAAGAGGGTGCGCCAAAGATTATCCAAGGTAATAGCCAGCGACACCCCCCATAGCCCGAGACCAAGTTCAATCGCCATCAGATAGCCCCCCAGTACCCGAACTAGCCACATGCCGATGCTTGTTGCTACAAATGGTAATTGAGGACGTCCCAAACCTTGCCAAGTCGCTGTAAAAATCTGTGTTCCAGCCGTCACAGGAAACTCCAGCACGGAAAAAAGCAGAATAATCCTTGCGTAGCTGGTTACAACAGCCTCTTTGGTAAAGAAGCTAAGCCAATAATCTCCAAAGCCCCAAACGATTAAGCTCGTCAACGCCATCATCGCAATAGTGAGGTAATAGGATTGATGGACTAAGCCATTGAGCTTCTCCTGCTGATGACGATCGTTAGCCACTAAAATCACCGTCGCCACAGCCATCCCCAAGGCTGGCAGGTAACTAAACTGGATTAAGGTTTCGCCAATCGCATGCCCAGCCACGGCTTCCGTTCCTAGCTTCACCACCACGCCAATCAGCACCACGTCACCAGCTCGCATCATCAACCGCTCACCGACGAGTGGCAGTGACTGGTGCCAGAGAGGATTTTCTTTTTTGAGCAATAGCTGGTGCACTGTCGGACGCGAATCAAGTGAATGCCAGAGCAAGCCCACACCGAGGGCTCGTGACAAAACCGTTCCTAAAGCTACTCCGACCACTCCTAAATCCGTCGTCTTTAAAAATAAGCCGGATAAAACTAGATTGACTAGATTAACAAAGATACTAACCCAGAACGGAAGATTCGGCTGCCCTTGCGCACGAATGAGGCTGCTCAAACTCATCATCAGCCCCAATAAAACAGTTGCTCCACCCACAACACCAATGTAGGACTGACCAAGCCTTAAGACATGACCTGATAATCCTAAGCCTGATAAAAAATAACCGCCAAAAAGTAAGGTTCCCAATCCCAGCAACACTCCAACGAGAGCTGTCAAAACGACCGTTTGTCCGATGAAAGCAACCTTGTCAGCAGCTTTAGCCTGCCTTGCAACAAGACTGCTGGCTGCTGTAGCTAAACCGACAAAAACTGCCTGATAAATACTGAGCACATTGTTGGCAACCGAAACAGCAGAAACGGCGACAATTCCCAGCTGAGCCACCAAATAAGCATCCACCGTCCCCATCAACATTTGCAGGACATTCTCTCCCATGGCGGGAAGAGCGATGCGCAACAATTTTTTATAATACATAATTCTCCAAAAAAGAGCTCAGACATCTGTCCTCGCTCCTCTATAAGTCATAATTCTCACAAACCCAGATAGCTCTCTACCGCTGCTTGCATGTCAGCGACTGCCACCACCTTGTCGTGGCGGATGGTAGCGGTCTGCAAACCATCAACAGCTTTTGGCAAAGCCACCTGAGAGATGTCTATTAGCTCCTCTACGGCAACAAAGTCGTCCCCGCTGTCTACTCCTGTGATGGCAGAGACGGCTACGCGTGGGAATTTATAGGGACTCGCTGTCGAAGCAATCACGGTTGGGGTCTCATCTCCTGTCCGTGTACGGTAAGCTTGGTAGACGCTGGACGCCACTGCTGTATGCGGGTCTTGGACATAGCCCATTTCCTCATAGAGGCGTTTGATGTCAGCTGCAGTTTGCTCTTCTGTGGCAAATCCCGCCTCAAACAAGTCCCAGATAGCAGGATCAAACTCAGTCAGGCTATACTCCCCAGCTATCGCTAGCTGCTCCATCAGCTCCTTGGTCTTAGCTGTGCTATTGCCCACCAAATGGAAAATCAAGCGCTCCAAGTTAGACGATACCAAGATGTCCATAGATGGGCTGGTCGTCACACGAAAGTCTCGCTTCTTGTCATAAGTTTTGCTGGCAAAAAAGTCGGTCAAGACCTTGTTGTCATTAGACGCACAAATCAGCTTGTGGACAGGCAGACCAATCTGACGAGCATAGTAGGCCGCGAGAATGTTCCCAAAGTTGCCCGTCGGAACAGCGATATTGATCGCATCACCTGCTGCAATCTCTCCTTTCGCCACCAGCTGGGCATAGGCATAGACATAGTAGACAATCTGTGGCACCAAGCGACCAATGTTCATGGAGTTGGCAGAAGAGAACTGATAGCCCGCCTGCACCAAACGCTCCCGCAGCGTCTCATCATTAAACATCTGCTTGACCGCCGTCTGGGCATCGTCAAAATTCCCCTCGATCGCCACCACGTGAGTGTTAGCCCCTGTCTGCGTGGTCATCTGCAATTCCTGAATCTTAGAAACCCCACCTTTAGGGTAAAAGACGATAATGTCTGTACCTGCTGCATCTGCAAAGCCAGCCATAGCCGCCTTGCCCGTGTCACCAGAAGTCGCCGTCAGGATAACGATTTTCTTGTCTGTTCCCTGCTTGAGGCTCGCAGTGGTCAACAGATACGGCAAAATAGACAGCGCCATATCCTTAAACGCAATGGTGGACCCATGAAACAGCTCAAGGATATAGCTATTGCCTTCCTTGCGAATGGGGGCAATGGCAGAGCTAGTAAACTTGTCATCATAGGCAGATTGAATGCAGTGCGCCAGCTCTTCTGGCGTGAAATCATCCAAAAAAGCTGACAAAATCAGCTGAGCCACCTCTTGGTAGCTGGCCGATGACAGGTGATCCCAGTCCAGATGAACAACAGGCAAATCCGTCGGTGTAAAGAGCCCACCGTCCGTCGCCAAACCTTGCAAAATGGCCTGACTAGCAGTGACACGGTTTTTTGCATCACGAGTTGATTGGTAAAGTAATGGCATATTCGTCCTCAACATATCTTTTTTACCATTATACCATACCTAAAAACTAATCACAAAAAGGCGCGTCTCCGATTTCCCTCCCAAGATAGCTGACAAGAATAAATCAAATTCAGTCTAATTGACTAGATGGCTTAGCATAAGATGGTTAACAACTAGTTTCTGTTGCCAAGTAACACTCTCTAGCGATAACTTGATTTTCTGAAAGATACCTGCACCTTTCCACAGCAATTGCTATGGCTAGAAGCAAAAAGACTTAGTCCTGTAACATCCAGAACCAAGTCCTTAACTAGGCTGTTTTGACTGACTTATCTGACTCGTAGCACGATGCTAAAATAAACCATTCGGTACGAGAGACGTTACCCTATGCTCTACTACCGAACAAGGTGCCATAAGCTAAAGCTATGATTAGTTCAAAAGTGCCTTGTCCACGCAGACAAGAGAAGTCTTAAACCTCTTCATCTTCTGAAAAATCATCCTCGTCATCAAGGGCAACACTGCTGTCGTCATCATCAAGCGGGGCATCGATGTCAATTTCGTTTAGCTCGCTATCATAACTGTCAACTTCAGATTTTTCATCGTCAGCATTATCATCGTCATACTCTAACTCTTGGTCATCACCACGACCATAGTCTTCATCTTCTGGGTCATCATCGCTGTAGTCGATGTCATCATCACCAGCAAGCGCATTAACGCGTTTTTTCTTACGTTTTGGCGCGTCCTCGTCGTCATCATTGTCTTCCAGCGTGATGATTTCCTCATCAATTTCGTCGATAGCATACCACGAACGCAGACCCCATTTGTTTTCACCGAGGGGAATAAAGCTACCGTCAGTATTTAAATCAGCATAAAAATAAGGTAAGGCTGAACGAATCTCCGCATCGGTTTTTTCTAGGTAGCGTTGAATGTCATTGACCAAGTCACTGAAAAACATCTCGTTATCACGACCACGCTCTTCTAAAATGGCTCGGGCAACTTCAATCATTGAAAGTTCTGTTTTTTCTTGTCCTGCAAATACGTCTAATGTCAAGGTGTGCTCCTTACTGTCTTGGCAGTCGCCAGTTTTATCCATTCTTTCATTTTACGATAAAATGCATATTTCGTCAAATGATTTTAGTTAACTGATAAGGCTAGGGCAGCTTATTGCTCCACTTTTTATCGTCAATTAAACCAGACACAGTGTTTGAGTGCTTCAAGGCGTACGGACCTTGAAGGAGGGAAATCACAAGCTGCACAGCAACTAGCCCCTAAAATGCGCTGATACTATCAACTTTTACAGCTCTCACGACTGTAGCGAGCTCTGCGCGCTCAATCTGCCTCTTCAAACAGGCATCTTTGGGCTGCCTCTCGTTCCCTGATGTCAAGAATTGCTCCTCCACCAAATCACTCCTCTGGCTGGCGAGGGCATCGAGAGGTCGTGTAACGGCTCATCAGCTAAGGGAATCGCTCTTAAACAGCGGTAACCGTCACATCTATATTACCCGCAACAGCTTTTGAATAAGGGCACACCGTATGAGCAAAATCTAGTAGTTCCTGACTCTCGGACAAAGTAAGTCCCTCGATATGACCCTCAATCGCAACACCCAGCTGAACATTTGGCAAATCCGCTGCTGGCAAAGCGTAAAGTGTAACAGTGGCTGAAACTGTTGCCTCTGCCACAATATCTTTTTGTTTAAGAACAGCATACAAAGCACCGTTAAAACACGACGCATAGCCTGCTGCAAATAACTGTTCTGGGTTTGTTGCGCCTTCTTGCTTAGTGCCTGGTTGGACTACCGTTGCCTGAAAAGACTTATCCTCTGTAAAGGCTTGTCCGACACGACCTCCCGTGTTGTAGACTTTGGTACTATAGATGCTTTTCATTTATATTCCTCATTTCGTTATTCTTATCAGTCGCCGAACGATGTCCGTACCCTTGTTTAACGGTATCTCTAAGTTTGCCTGAACCAGAGATAACTAGCCGTTAGCACTGACCTTACAACTCTGCAATCTGATAAAGTTCCAACTCTGCTGCGATTTCTGTACCAAACATGTTGATCATCATCTTGACTTTGTTATTGTCAATGTCAACCACACGCCCTTCTTGTCCCATAAAGGCGCCATCGATAATCTGAACCATGTCTCCTGGATTAATGTTGGTGTCGATAATGTCCACACTTTGTCCCATTGATACCAAAATGGCTCTGATTTCTTCTTCCAAGAGCGGGGTCGGTTTTGAACGGTTTCCGTGAGAGCCGACAAACCCTGTGACGTTTGGGGTGTTCCGCACCACGAACCAAGCCTCATCAGTCATGACCATCTCAACCAAGACATAGCCTGGGAAACGATTTTCTTCGACAGCTTTTGTTTCACCATTTTTTTCAACGTTGACCGTCTGTGTCGGAATCTCCACGCGCAAAATATTCTCAAGCATATTATAGGTTTGCGCTCGTTGTAAGAGGTTCTCTTTAACCTTATTTTCATATCCTGAGTAGGTTTGTAGCACAAACCAACCCTTATCAAAACTATCTAATAGTGACATGTCACATCTCCTTTGTTAATTGATTGTTTAGAAAAAAGCCTTTCGGCTGTCTGGTTACTTTTATTGTATCATAAAACCAGCAAAAGTCCTAGCCTTTTACCCCCATAATTTTATCTTAAGCCAATCCATCATGACACAAGAACGCATATCTTAACGCATATCTTATGGTATAGATTTGTACATGAAAACGAAAAAATGAGTAGATTTATTTGACATTTTTAAAAAAACATGATACCATGAAAGCGAATCCAAATTAGGTTTAGTGTTAGAGAGGAGGCGTTTTAGGAAAAATAACTACGCCAAAATCCCATATCTTTATTTTAGAAAGGAATTATATTATGAAAAAGATTAAAAATGCCTTATATACATGTATCTTAGCTGGTGCTATTGTTATTTCTAGTGGCTTGATTGCTAGTGCAGTTGAAGTCGACGGTGGCACATGGAACTATGGTTACGGGACTTTTTATACCTATTCAAATTATTATCACTCACACAATAAGCACGGTGCCAAAGTGGTCAATCGTAATAATGGAGCAAAAAACTGGGCTAATGCAGGTTCAGGTGTTTGGGCGTACTCCTCTATAGGAAATGTTTGGGACCCTGCTTCATTTTATTACCATCCGGTTAATCACTATGATTCTAATGGCAATGCTATTTGGTAACGGAGGAAGAGAGGTCATTTGCCCTCTCTTTTAGCCATTTTAGTCCTATAGTTGAGGTGACCTATGTATAAACGATTGAACAGACTGCTTTTACTCGTCACGTTTTTAGTGTTAACTGTTCTAGGTCTTGTTTTTATTCAACATTATGGAAATGAGATTTCTTACGGGTACTCAGAGATTATTTTTGTGGAAAAATCTACGATTGATCTTCCAGAACAGTTAGAAAAAATTAGTAAAGAAGAAGGTCTAATTCTGGCAAGGAGAATTGTTTCTCCGAAAAATAATGACACAGGTTTATTGGAAAATACTTATGTGCCGATTGGAGGCGAACGGTTACCTGATATTTTCCCGATACAAAGCGATGCCCAATTCATTCGTGATAGTCCCCATAATACTTTATATGTTATTGTCGACGGAAATTTAACAGCCTACCAACTTAGCCAGCGCTTAAATGAACTTGGCAATCAAGTGGTGGTTTTTCCAACAAACCAGCATTTTGCTTTGCTAAGGTTAATGTTGACAATACCACAGAGTATAATGATTGCCTTAGTTGTTTTGGTGGTCTATGCAACGCTAATATTATCGGACTATATATCAGAACTAAAAAATATTGGTGTTAAACGGCTATCTGGTCAAGGAAAATATGATATTGCTTTACAAGAGGTCACTACCTCAAGCCTATTTATTATTTTATTGTTTCTTCTCCATATTTTGGGGGTTATTAGTTTCTTATCCGCTACAGGCATGTTAACCCTGATAGCTTTCTTTATTGTTTTTTCTCCTTTGATAGTATGGACGATTTTATTGTTAGGGATTAATTTTTTTCTGTCTCACTTGTTTTATCATATCCTTCAACAACAACCAATTATTCATGCCATCAAGGGAAAAGTTCCCGTTCGATTGATGGCTATATTAGTCTTGGTCATACAGCTACTAAGCCTAGTATCGGTGATGTCTAGTGTTTATGGTGCGACAGGAATTCAGAATGACTTAAACACACTTTCTGCTGGTTACCAAGAATGGTCGAATAAATCAGATTTTTATCAACTGACTTCTTTAGATGACGGGGGCATGGTAAACAGCCAACAATGGGAAGCCTTTATTAGTGATTTGCTAAGTGAAGTTCCGACATTATCGGTGGAAACAACCTTAGATCATATGGCTATGATTGATACCCCAAATAAAGGGAGCTTTTCCCCAACACCAGAGAACGTATCGAATGTTATTTATGTCAATGAACAGTTTATAGAAGAAGTCTCCCTGAATTTAGATAAGGAGACAAAAGCAAGGATCGCTAACTTGAAAGAGCATGATCGACTTGTTTTATTACCTCAAGAGGTGAATCAATTTGATAATTTGTCTAAGGCATGGCGGACCTTTTTAGAGCGAGGTTTCTTACCTGATAATATCCCCTATGAAAACCCTTATCCAGATTCAGTCCTCAGTTTTGCTAGCTATAACGGGGGAGAAAAAGTCTTTGTCTTTCCTGTGTTTTCAAGCGTTGGGCAACTTTGGTCGAATGAAGTTTTTGTTAAGTATCCCATTATAGTTATTGAAAAAATTTCAGTTGAAAATTTTATACCCTCAAATATTTTAGTCGCTTCGCCTGAAAAGGTTTTAGAATTAATCAAAAAACATCAGATGACATCGGCATTAGGAGCTTTAACAAATGGGAAATATGCCATCTTACAAAAAATACAACAGTTAGAAATAAAACGTAATAGTTTGTTTACAGTTATGCTTGTTGGTGGTATTAGCTCACTACTATTAATAAAATTGTTAGTAACAATCTATTTTTATCAAGGGCGTAGAGAATTTTTGATCAAACGGTTGGCTGGCTATTCTTTACTGGCTTTACATCGCTTACCTCTGATGTTAATGCTAATCATCCATTTGTGTCTGTCACTCATTGCATTCTTTATAGGATTCTCTATTACTATTGTCATGGTACCTATTGCTTATCTGTTATGTTCACTCATTGTATTTTTTGTGGTTATGCAAAAAGAAAAAGGAATTTACGTCCGTTATTTAAAAGGAGGCCAGTATGATTGAACTTCGTCAAGTAAGTAAGTCTTTTGAGGAAAAAATCTTATTTTCAAAATCAGATTATTATTTCGAGAGAGGGAAAACATATGGTATAGTAGGTGAGTCTGGAACTGGAAAAACAACTTTGCTCAATATTATTGGTAAGCTAGAATCGGTTGATGAAGGAGAGGTTTTTGTGGATGGCACTCCGTTAAAGAATATTAAAGAAAAAGTTTATTTTAAGGATTATGTTAGCTACCTTTTTCAAAATTATGGGTTAATGGATAATAGAACAATTAAAGAAAATTTAGACTTAGCCTTTATTGGTAAAAAATTGGATGAAGCAGAGAAAAAGCAGCAAATGCTCCGTGCGCTACAAGAGGTAAATCTATCTTTAGATTTAAGTAGAAAAATTTTTTCATTATCTGGTGGAGAGGCTCAGAGAGTAGCGATTGCTAAAACCATCTTAAAAGATTCCCCAATTCTATTAGCTGATGAACCGACAGCTTCGCTAGATGCAAAAAACGCTCAGGAAATTATTAAACTCATACTCGGTCTGAAGACAACTAATCGTCTGATCATTATCGCTACACATGACCCAAATGTTTATAATAAAATGGATGTTATGATTAACATGGATAGGGGGTAAAATAATTTTATGAAGTTTGGATTGCTTTTCATTTTTCTTCAAAGTTTAATTTTCATTCAATCACTTTTTCTAGTTTTAACACAATTTCCATCCATAAGACAGCCGACGAAGTTATTTATTTTGTTAATTCTTCTATGGAGTTTCATTTCCTTGCTCATTAGTTTATACCAGTATGTTAAGGAAGATAAGGACTAAAAACCTCTTATGTTGACAAAAGAAGTGTAGACAAATTTCAGCTCTACAGTCTCTAGTGGATAAGACCACCACAGAGACTGTAGAGCTTTTTGAACAATGGAAAAGGCACATATGAAACAAAGGGCTCTTTGTCAACTGTAGTGGGTTGACCCACTTAACACCGAGAGAGGACAGTTCTTGTCTTCTCTCGTTTTATGTTTATGGCAATGAAAATGCGAGTTTTGTCTTTTCAAAGTTTCTGAAACC